>CAIYXE010000218.1 GCA_903930095.1 uncultured Hyphomicrobiales bacterium | reverse complement strand
GATCCTCACCTACCTCATCATCCTCGTGACGATGGTGTATGGCCCGATCGCCGCGGCGCTCGTTGAGCTCTATCCGACGCGCATCCGCTACTCCGGCCTGTCGCTGCCCTACCACATCGGCAACGGCTGGTTCGGCGGCCTGATGCCGGCCACCGCCTTCGCGATCTCGGCCCAGTCCGGCAACATCTATGCCGGTCTCTGGTATGCGATCGTGATCGCCGTGATGACGGTGGTGATCGGTTTGATCTTCGTGCCGGGTGGCACCCACAAGAAGGACATCTTCGCCGACGACATCCGGCGCTGATCGTCAGACGGGACGTAAGTTGGACGGGCCGGGGGTTTCCCCGGCCCGTCCTGCGTTTCAGGAGCGCCGTGCCCGCGAGATGGCCTGCCAGGCCAGCCATAAGACGGCGACGATCACCGCATTCACCGCAACGCCGGCGGCTACAGCCTGCCACAACGAAACATCCGGTCGCGGCATGGTGGAGGGAATGATGACGGCGACAAAGACCACGCCCGCGATCAGCGGCAGCAGCACCCCCGTCTGCTGGCGTGTCCGTTCGGTTGTATAGATCAGTCCCGCCAGCAGGCCGAGGCGGAAGATGTCGGTGAATTGCTCCACCATAAGGGTTGAGATGTCCATGGCGCGTCTCCCGTGTTTCCCTGTCTTATCAAGACCAGTGCGTGGCGCAACACGCCAGTCGGTGGAGCTTCCGCAGCGCGATGGAACTAAGGTCGGTGTTCCACGCCAGGCCCGGATATGATGAAAATCCGCTCATGCGGATCGCCCTGATCTCCGACATCCATGCGAATCTGCCCGCGCTTGAAGCCTGCCTTGCGGCAGCGCAGAAGCAGGATGCTGACAGGCTTGCCTTGCTTGGCGATTTCGTGGGCTACGGCCCGGACCCGGACGCCGTGGTCGCGCGCGTCGGGCCACTTGTCGCGGCGGGCGCCATCGCCGTTCTGGGCAATCATGACATGGCCGTGCTGAAGCCTTCGCGCGATATGAACCCGGTGGCCGTCGAAGCCATCGCCTGGACGCGCGGCCAGCTGAGCAAGGATGCAAAATCCTTTCTTGCCGGATTGCCCTTCGAGGTACGGTCGGGCGACCTGCTGTTCGTTCATGCCGATGCCTCCGACCCTGCCGCCTGGCACTATGTGGCGGATACCGAGGCCGCGCGCGCCAGCCTCTCCGGCTGCAATGCCCAGGTGACATTCTGCGGCCATGTGCATGTGCCTGCCCTCTACTGCCTTTCGGCTGCTGGCAAGATGACATCTCATGCGCCGGTGCAGGACGTGGCGATCCCGCTGCCTGCGCAACGCAAGTGGCTGGCGGTGATCGGCTCCGCCGGTCAGCCACGCGACGGCAATCCGGCGGCGTCCTTCGCAATCTATGATACGGACACGCGGTCGCTGACCTATTGCCGCGCGCCATATGATGTCGACAGCGTCGCGCAGCGCATGCGCGGCCTGGGCCTGCCGGATTCCCTGGCAGGGCGATTGCTGAGAGGGCGCTGAGTGGTCAAGGCAAGGTTGAACCCGGGAACGGTCATCGAGGGCTTCCGCATCGACGACCTGAAGCACACCGGCGGCATGGCGCATCTCTGGAATGTCACGCGCGAAGATGATGGCGCTGGCTTCCTGATGAAGACGCCCGTCGTTTACGAGGGCGAAGACCCGGCGGCCATTGTCAGCTTCGAGATGGAGCAGATGATCATGCCGCGGCTCAAGGGTCCGCATGTGCCATGCCACATCGCCAATGGTGATTTCTCGAAGCAGCCTTTCATCGTCATGGAGCTGCTTGCTGGCGAGACGCTGCTGTCCTCGCTTCCGAAGCTGCCACTGCCGCCGGACGCTGTGGCTGAGCTCGGGGCGCGGATCGCGGATGCGCTGCAGTCGCTGCACGGCCAGGGGGTGGTGCACCTCGACGTCAAACCCTCCAACATCATGTTCAGGCCCGGCGGGGAGGCAGTGCTCATCGACTATGGCCTCGCCCACCACCGCGCGCTGCCTGATCTGATGCAGGAGGAGTTCCGGCTTCCCTATGGCACGGCCCCCTACATGGCGCCGGAGCAGGTGATGGGCATCCGCAACGATCACCGCAGTGACATCTTCGCGCTCGGTGCGCTGATGTATTTTTTCGCCACCGGCACGAGGCCCTTCGGCGATCCGCAGCGGCTCAAGGGCCTGAAGCGGCGGTTGTGGAAGGATCCCGTGCCGCTGCGCAGGCTGAACCCCTCCGTCCCTGCCTGGCTGCAGGAAATCGTGCTGCGCT
>CAIYXE010000217.1 GCA_903930095.1 uncultured Hyphomicrobiales bacterium | reverse complement strand
GATCTGCCACATGGAAGGCCCCAATGGCCCCGCCACGCGGCAAGCCTTTGTCGACATGTGCGCCGATGTCGGGCCGAGCGTGATGACGCGCCAGTCGGATGCGCTGGCCCACCGCGCCGATCTCCGCCCGCGCCTGGGCGAGGTCGCCTGCCCGGCGCTGCTGCTGTGGGGGGTCCACGACAAGTTCTCGCCCGCCGCGGACGGCCTCAAGATGGCGGCCGCAATGCCCAGGGGCCGCTATGTGGACATCGCTGAGTGCGGCCATTTCCCCAGCCTTGAATATCCGGAGGAAACGGCTGCCGCCATCGACCACTGGATGGAGGACATGGGCCTCGCCCTTAGGGCTTGAGGCTCGCGAGATACGCGCCGATGGCCTTGATGTCGTCCTCGGGAAGCTTGGAGATGTTGGTCTGCACCTGGCCCATGCCGCCGGAGGAGAGCTTGTCGTAGCCCATCACCTCGCCATATTGCAGGGCTGAGGCAAGGTCCGCCGCATCCTTGTAACGGCCGCGCTCGATGAGGCCGACGAGGCTCGGCACGCGGCCCTTGCCCTCCGGATGGGGGCCGCCGGCAAAGGCCTGGGACGTATCGAGACCCATGAAGGCGTTACGCGGCGTGTGGCACTCGGCGCAGTGGCCGGGCCCGTTCACGAGATAAGAGCCGCGGTTCCAGCTCTCGGACTGCGAGGGGTCGGGCTTCCACGGCGAGGTATCAAAAGCTACCTGCTTCCACAGGCCGACGCCGCGCCGCACAAGGGGCTGGAGCATGATCTCCGCCGGCCGCTCCGGCGAGACGACGGGGGGAAGGGTCTTCAGATAGGCGAGAATGTCGAGAACGTCCCCGGGCTTCATGTGCACATAGGAAGTATAGGGCAGGGCGGGGATCAGGTGCCGGCCCTCGGGCGAGATGCCGCGCTGAACGGCATTGAGGAAATCGAGGTCCGACCATTTGCCGATGCCCGTGTCGGGGTCGGGCGTCAGGTTGATGGGGTAGAGGGTGCCGGCGGGTGTGTGGAAGGGCGCGCCGCCTGCGGGCACGGTCTTCTCGACGTTGGCGAGGTCGGGAGAGGGCTGGTGGCAGGAGATGCAGCCGGCGGCATGATAGAGCCTCTCGCCATTCGCCACGTCAGGCTGGTGCTGGGGAATGTCAGTGGCCGTCAGCGGCTGAGGTGCGCTGAGCCACCAGAAAACGCCCAGCCCCAGCGCTGCGACGAGCGCCAGGGCGAGGCCGGTCTTGGGAGACAAAAGGCGCAGGCTCAGTCCGCCTCGCGATACTTTTCGTGGCAGGCCTTGCAGGTACCACCCAGCGCGGGGAAGGCAGCCTTGAATGCGGCCTCATCGGCGGTGGCCTTCAATTCCTCCTTGGCCTTCACATATGACATGGTGGCAGCATCGAAGCCCGCGCGGTCTGACCAGATCTCGAGCTTGGCCTCGGTCTTCACCGCACCGCCCGGCTTGGAATCATCGGGAAACGAATCTGACCAGCTGGCGCAGGCGGCCTGCGTCTTGGTGATCGCATCGTCGATCGCCGCCTTGTCATAGGCAGCTTCGCCCTTGATGATCGGCACCATCACTTTCATCATGCCGGCGTTGGCCTTCATGCAGGCCTGGCGCGCCTCGATTGGTCCCATCTCGGCCATGGCCGCAGACGAGAGCCCGAACGACAGCGTTGCCGCCGTAAACAGGCCCCAAATTCCCCTGGACATCATAGGTGCTTTCCCTCCGCATTGGGTGTTGAAGTTCAGAGACGGCAGATTACGCACGTATTCTGTACCTTATTCAATCACAATTTGGTGTACATTCGATCGCTGCCCGCAACTCATTGTTCAGCTTGCCTGAATTCTGCCCGGGTCAAGCCTCGCTGTTGCCTCAGGCGAGCGCCATTGAAGAGCGGGATGGATGTCTGTCCTTAGGATGTCCTTAATCCCACAACCCTAGAATGAACTTCCAAACAACAGGATGACAGTACCGGTGACACGATCTCAGACGAAGGCACCCAAGCTATCGCCGGCGGACAAGCGCAAGGCGGCATTGAGCCCTGAACTCCGCGAAGTGCTGCACATGCTGAAGTCGCTCGAGGCGGAACTCGCCACGCGGCAGGCGTCGTCCAGTTAACCCCCGCTGAAAGACCAGGCAGACCAAGGGCGGTTTTTCCGCCCTTTTTCATGTCCGGAGTGGCCGCTATCCCCGCAGGATCTGTACCGTATCGCGGGCCGAGGAAAGCAGCACGCCCAGCGCCTCGTGTCTTGCTGCTTCTGAGCAGGCGCGCTGGAACCGCTGCGCCGCCCAGTCCAGCCGGCGCGCGGCGAATCCGCGTCCGAGGGCGGCCAGGGTGGACGCACAGGCCAGCATTGCTCCGTCCTTGGGTCCGCGGCCCTCATGCTCGAGCTGCCCGATGCAGTTCTCGATGTCCCGGCACGCGCCGTCCGAGATCTTCTGCCACGCCGAGCCTGTCACGCCGCGGCGCATCTCATACAACCGCAATTCGTCGAGCAGCGGCGGCAAAGTATCTGAAGGCCGTCCATCCTCGGCCGGGAGCCGCGTCAGCGCAGCCTTGACCGCCTCATGCAGTTCATTGCGGTTGGCGGGCTTGGGAAGGGCAATGTCAAAGGTATCGCGCCAGCCGCCGGTCCTCACCGAATCGGCAAGAAATGCGGAGAGCGCCATCAATGGCGTCGTTGCGGCGTCTCCTCCCATGCGCCTGATGGAGCGGGCCGCCGTGATGCCGTCCATGACCGGCATCTCGATATCCAGCACGATGACGTCAAAGCTTCTCGTCGCGGCGCTGTTCACGGCCTGCTCACCATCGAGCACGGCCTCCACGTCACATCCCATGCCCTTGAGCATCGCCGCCGTCACGATCCGCATCGGGTCGCAATCTTCGGCGAGCAGCAGCCGGGGACGGCTGCCACCGGCCGTGCTCAGGCTCAGCGACTTCCGCTCAACGCTCCCGCTCATCCCCGCCGGCTGTCCCATCATCCGCCCTGACATTTCACTGTGCGGCAGACGCTAAGGTCCAATGGTTTTCAATTGGTGATCTGGCGGAGCTGAAACCGGCTATGGTTAACCTTTGATGGAATGGCCTATTTGGTGCCGAACATGCGGTCACCCGCATCACCCAGCCCCGGCACGATGTAGCCGTGGTCGTTCAGGTGGCTGTCCACGGCAGCCGTGTAGATCGGGACATCGGGATGCTGCTGGGCGACCCGCCTGATTCCCTCAGGCGCAGAGAGCAGGCAGACGAGGCGAATGTCCCGGGCGCCCTTGTCCTTGAGCTTCTGGATTGCATAGGCAACGGAGTTGCCCGTCGCCAGCATGGGGTCAACCACGATCACCGGCCGTTCATCGATGTCGGCTGGTACCTTGAAATAATACTCGACGGGCTGCAGCGTCTCCGGATCGCGGTAGAGGCCGATGTGGCCGATGCGGGCAGACGGCATCAGGTCCAGCATGCCCTCGAGAAGGCCGTTGCCGGCCCTGAGGATGGAGACGATCACCAGTTTCTTTCCCTTGAGGATCGGGGCCTCCATCTCCGCCAGCGGGGTCTCGATGGTGTGGGTGGTCATCGGCAGGTTGCGCGCCACCTCATAGGCAAGCAGCAGGCTGATCTCGCGCAGGAGTTGGCGGAACACCGCTGAAGGCGTGGACTTGTCGCGCATCAGCGTCAGCTTGTGCAGCACCAGCGGGTGGTCGACCACGACGAGTGATTTGGGAAGCGCAGTCTCGGCCATGGTGGTTCTCCTTGTCTGATGCCCGTTTTGGGGGGAGCCGGTTATGAATTCAAGCGCGGGTGCCCGTCATCCACGGTTTTGCGCAAACATCGCATGGCAAGGCTTGCACGGTGAGCACGACATGCCTATATCCGTAACGACAAGTGTTACATTAAGGAACCTCACATGCCAGCAGAAAAGCCCATTCCGGCCGGAACGCGGATCGGACATGTGCATTTGAAGGTCTCTGATCTGCAACGGTCATTGGACTTCTACTGCGGTGTTCTGGGCTTTGAACTGCAGCAGCTTTTTGGCCGTCAGGCGGCATTCGTCTCGGCCGGCGGCTACCACCACCACATTGGCCTCAACACGTGGGAAAGCGAGGGTGGAACCCCGCCGCCACCGGGCACCACGGGGCTGTTTCATGTGGCAATTCTCTACCCAGCGCGGGCTGACCTTGCGGACGCGCTGCGGCGCCTTGCCGCCCACAATGTGCCCCTTGATGGCGCTTCCGACCATGGCGTTTCCGAAGCGCTCTACCTTCATGATCCCGACAACAACGGCATCGAACTCTATTGGGACAAGCCGGAAAGCCAGTGGCCGCGTATGCCGGACGGCAGCCTTGCCATGGTGACCCAGCGCCTTGACCTGCAAGACCTTATCAACACCAAACACTGAAGGAAGACAGATGACGAAAGTTCTCGTACTTTATTACTCCGCCTGGGGCCACATGGAGCAGATGGCCTATGCGGCGGCCGAAGGCGCCAAAGAGGCGGGCGCCGAAGTGGACGTGAAGCGGGTTCCGGAGCTCGTGCCGGAAGACGTGGCCAAGGCCGCCTGGTACAAGCTGGACCAGAAGGCTCCGATTGCCAATCCGGAAGAACTCGCGAACTATGATGCCATCATCTTCGGCTGCGGCACCCGCTACGGAACCATGGCGGCGCAGATGCGCAACTTCATCGACCAGACCGGCTCTTTGTGGGCACGGCAGGCGCTTTGCGGCAAGGTTGGTTCAGCCATGACCTCCTCCGCCACGCAGCACGGTGGACAGGAATCGACGATCCTCGGTTTCATTCCCACCATGATGCATCATGGCATGGTGGTCGTCGGCCTTCCCTATACCTGGGCCGGCCAATCCGGCGTCGATGAGATCCGTGGTGGCTCGCCCTATGGCGCATCGACCATCACCCATTCCGATGGCAGCCGCCAGCCAGCTCAACACGAACTGGACGGCGCGCGCTTTCAGGGCCGCCACGTGGCCGGGATCGCGGCGAAGCTCGCCAAGGCGTAATGAATGCCATCAACATGGCCGGGCTTCGTCCGGCCATGTTGTCTTTCGCGGTGGCGCTTCCTTGTTTTTTCAGCCCGCCGCCTGCAGCGCGCGCGGCAATTCTTCTGCCAGCACTGCGAGGTCTTCCGGCATTCCTGCCGTGATGCGGATGCAGCGGTTCAAGGGAGCAATCCCAGGCATTCGCACGAATACGCCGTTCGCCACCAGGGCATCCAGTATGCGCTTTGCGTATTCACCATCCCGTCCGCAGTCGATGGTCACGAAATTGGTTGCGGAAGGCAGTGGTGTGAGGCCGTTCTCGCGGGCAATTGCGGCGATCTGCCCGCGCGCGGTTTCTACGCGTGCGACGACGCTTCGCAGGTGGTTCTGATCGGCCAGTGCCGCCACGCCGGCAATCTGCCCCATCCTCGTAATGCCGAAATGGTTGCGTATCTTGTCGAATGCGGAAATGACGTCCGCATGCCCGATGCAGTAACCGAGCCTCATCCCTGCCATGCCATAGGCCTTGGAAAACGTGCGAAAGCGCAGCACATTCGGCTTGGTCACATCGAGCCTGGGCAGCGTGCCCTCCGGCGCGAACTCGCCGTATGCTTCATCCAGAACCAGAAGAGCGTCATCCGGCAATGCGGCGATCATCTTCTCGATTGTTGCTGCGTCCCACCAACTTCCCATCGGATTGTCGGGATTTGCGAAGTAGATGACGCGCGCGTCTTCGCGAAGCGCGAGGTCGAGAAGCGAGGAGGGGTCTTCGTGGTCGTTCACATAGGGCGTGGTGACCAGCCTGCCCCCAAAACCATGCACATGGAAACTGAAGGTTGGATAGGCGCCCTGCGACGTTGCAACGCTCACCCCCGGTTTCACGAACAGCCTGATGGCAAGGCCGAGGAGCCCGTCAATTCCCTCGCCAACCATCACGTTTGACGGCGAAACGCCGAGATGCCTTGCCAGCGCAAACCTGAACGCATGGTTCTCCGGATCGCAGTACTGCCAGACCTCGGGTGCTGCCTCCCGCATGGCCGCCACCACGGCGGGTGACGGACCGAACACGCTCTCATTTGCGCCGATGCGCGCGCGGATCCGCGTACCGGTCCGCCGTTCCAGCGCTTCTGGGCCAACGAAGGGCACGGAGGAGGGAAGTGATTGGACGAGCGGTGTGAAGAGCGGCGGCATCAGACGTACTTCCGCCAGTCATGCTCTTCCTTGAAGCCGAGCACCTCTCTGATCTTGCGGTTTGAGAGTGGCGCCTCATGACCAGACATTTCGCGCTTCAGGGGAATCTGCGGGCAGTGCTTCTTGAGGAAGGCAGCGGTTGGCTCCTTGGCCGTGATGGTATCGTTCACTGCGTTGAACACCTGAAAGCCAAGTCCGTCCTTCTCGATGCAGAGATGCACGATCTGCCCCAGGTCTCGGGCATCGATATAGCTCCAGGCGTTCCGCTTGCGGCTCATCGGCCGTTCCAAAAAACCCCTGAACGCCGGATACTCATGCGGCTCGATGACGTTGCCGATCCGCAATGCATAGACATCGGCACCATAACGCATGGCGAAAGCCTTCGCTGTCTTCTCGTTCACGAGTTTCGAGAGCCCGTAGGAGTCCATCGGGTCTATGTCGTAGTCCTCCTCGAGAGGGAAATGGTGATAGTCCTTGTCGCCCTCGGCGAAGCAGACCCCATAAGTCGTTTCGCTGGACGCGATGATGACCTTGCGGATACCGAGCTTCATCGCCGCCTCAATGACATTGTAGGTCGATACCGTGTTGACCGCGAAAGTGGTGTTGTCCGGGTTGATCAGAACCCGTGGAACGGCGGCGAAATGCACAACGGCATCGGGTCTTCCGGGTACCTGGCCCTGATCATAGCCTTCGAACCCGAAATGCGTGGTCAGCGCATTGAAGACCTGTCCTGAGTCCGTGATGTCTGCGAGGAGGGTATTCACCCCTGGGCAGTCGAGCGGTTTCAGGTCGACATTCAGAATATCGTAGCCCTTGGCCTTGAGCCATGGAACCACATGCTTCCCAGCCTTGCCGGACCCACCCGTGAAGACGATACGCGTCGCCATTGAACCCTCCACTTCTCTGTGATGCGGGTTCTGTAGGAGGCGGATGCCAGGCTGGCAAGTGGTGGTCTCGATCAGGCCGGCTGTGTCGAAGGTTGCTTTACCCGTTCTGTGCCGTCTCCCGCAGGCGGGCGGGCTCCGTGTCTACACGCCCACCAGACATCACAGCGCTCACACCCGCCGGCGGCCCGGCCTGACCATGCTGAAACACTCGAATAGGCTTCAATCATGTTGCCTTCAGGAAAAACGGTCTAACCCTTAATTTGAATAGAACTGTATATATGTGAACATTTCAACTGGAGCGGATGGCTATAATTATGCGTGGGGAGGTCCAACATGATCCGTTATCTCGCAAAAAACACTCTGGCCGTAATGGCTCTTGCTTCCGTCATCTCCGGTGTTGCCCGGGCTGATGATTCCCAGGAACTTGCAAAGCAGCTCGCCAATCCACTCGCGGCCCTGATCAGCGTTCCATTCCAGGGCAATTACAACAGCGGCATTGGGCCCCTCGAGGATGGCGAGCAGGTCCTTGTCAATGTGCAGCCTGTCATTCCCATCACGCTCAATGATGACTGGAACCTGATCTCGCGGACTGTCCTGCCGGTTGTAAGCCAGCAGGACATCTTCCCGGGTGCCGGCGAGCAGTTCGGGCTGGGCAACACGGTACAGAGCCTGTTCTTCTCGCCCAACCAGACGATCGACGGGTGGACCTTGGGCGCCGGCCCGGTCTTCTACCTGCCAACCAGAACCGATGACCTGCTGGGCCCTGAGAAGTGGGGTACCGGGCCAACCGCCGTGGCGCTTTGGCAGGGCAGTGGCTGGTCCGTCGGGATGCTGGCCAATCATATCTGGTCCGTTGCGGGCGCCGAGAATGATCCGGATATCAATGCGACCTTCCTCCAGCCTTTCCTGTCCTACACCACGCAGGACTCTTGGACCTTCGCCCTCAACACTGAATCCACCTACGATTGGGAGAACGAGGATTGGTCCGTTCCCCTGAACGGGACCGTCTCCAAATTGTTGAACCTCGGGGGGCAGCCGGTGAGCCTGGTTGGCGGAGTCCGCTACTGGGCCGTTTCGCCGGAGGACAAAGGACCCGAAGGCTGGGGTGCGCGCTTCGGCGTCACCTTCCTGTTTCCAAAGTGAATTCAGGTAGACTACAAGGGCCGGCCTGAGGAAAGGTCTGCTGTCTTGAACCCTGCCCGATGCCTGTGTCTTGTCATTCTGGGGATAGCTCTCGCCGCATGTGCGGGGCCAACAGTGGAGTCATTGCGTGATCCAGTGCCGGAGCCGCTCGTCACGCAGTCTGCGGTTCCAGGCTACAAGAACATCCGCCACTGGGGCGACAATGGCGAGGGTCTTTCGCCTGGCATCGTCGCGGAGATTGAAGCCCAGCAGAAGGCGTCCGGCAATATCCATAAAGAGAGCAATTTCCTCGCCGTGTCTGGTGGCGGCAGCAACGGGGCATTCGGCGCCGGCGTGCTTTTTGGCTGGACGGCATCCGGCAAGCGCCCTGAATTCACCGTCGTCACGGGCGTCAGCACCGGCTCCCTGATCGCACCCTTTGCTTTTCTGGGGCCTCCTTACGATGACTATCTGAAGGAGGCCTACACCCAGGTTTCCGGAGATGACATTTTCGAGCGGAAGGGCGTCCTCAGTATTCTGGGATCTGCATCAGTGGCTGACAATTCGCCGCTGCGCCGGCTTGTGTCGCGCTACGTGACTGCGCAGATGCTGGCCGATATCGAGCGAGAGCACAATCGGGGGCGGCGCCTCTTGGTCGGCACCACCAACCTTGATGCGGAACGTCCCGTCGTCTGGGATATCGGTGCCATTGCGTCAAGTGGTGTTCCCGGGCGGCAGCAGCTCATCCAGGACATCCTCGTCGCGTCGGCCTCCATTCCAGGCGTGTTCCCGCCAGTGAAGATCCAGGTCGTGGCGGATGGGATGACCTTCGACGAGATGCACGTCGACGGCGGCACCAGCAATCAGGCCTTCATGTTCCCATCGAATTTCTCGGTGCGCGAGAACGACAGAAAGATGAACCGGAAAGGGATAATCCGGACACTCTATGTCTTGCGGAACGGCAAGGTCACGCCGGAATTCAGCAAGGTCAAGCCCCGGCTGGCCTCGATTGTCGGCAAGTCCATCAGTTCGCTGATCAAGACGCAGGGGATCGGCGACCTCTACCGCATGTATGCCAATGCCCAGCGCGATGGAATTGCCTTCCGCGCCATCTGGATTCCGGAGAGCTTCACCATGCGGGAGGCTTAACCCTTCGATCCCCCCTTCATGAAGGCTCTGTTCGACCTCGGCTATCAGATGGGCCGCAACGGCATTCCATGGGCAGAGCAGCCGCCCTGAGCAATGCTGCTGATCCTGGCACGAAAGGCCAGCAATCCCTCTGTCCAATCACGCGTCACTGCCAGCGATGCGGCATGCATGTCTCTTGTGCAGCCATCCTGTCCGGGAGGTGATCATTGCAACTCGGGCGGAGATGCCCAACGGCTCTCCGGGCCAAGCCAACAGAGCAGAATAGCGATTGAAACCCATGCCGCGTTTTGCATGGTTCCATTGCGCTATCCAAAACCACAATAAACAGGCGTTCCGCCAACGCGACTGCTGCGGGCGAGTGGACTGTTCATCAGACCTAAGGCAAGGCTCGTCTCAGCGGCGTGATTGCTGCTGGCATGGACTCCCGCTCTGTCGATGAAGCCGGACTGCGCGTTTTCCTATGCGGTGCGCCGCTGGCGTGAAGCGTGATGTAGCAGGGAGCTTGCATGCTCATCTCTCCGCATCAAGTGGCGCACATAGATGAACACGCAGATCCAACTCACGAGAGCCGGGAAGAGAGCGAATGCGTAGTAGGCAAGGTCGTTATGAAACTCCGATGGCCGGAGCGCAAGCGCCACTGCCACGCCAACGAGCAGAACGATCATCGTGATGGCCATGGCCCGCGCCGACTCGAGGTGTCCCCTGTACGCGGTGGCGGCGATCCACCCCCAGAAGAACAGCAGCATGAAGAAGCTGCTTCCCAGCAGTCGTCCGACAATTGCAGAGTGCGCAGCCATCGCCATGGCGATCCAGAACAGCACCCAGTATGGCCGACCCTTCACGTTGCGTACTCCCATAAAACATACCAGAGAGACTAAGCTGTCCGATGCCTCGTCAGATTTTATTTGGCCCATGGCCAGGCTCGAGTCAAAGCCTCGTTGGGCGTCTTCCCCAAGTTGATATCTTGTTACCACGGTGATTCGTGTGGAGGTAAGGGAGTGCGCGCTTGATGTGCGGCTACCTCAGTAAATTTTAGCAATCAATAATTGAATTTCCCTCCGTTTATGCCATCGTTCACCCAACGATTCATGGCGTATGAACAAAATTCTTCCGCGCTGAACTGGATGACTTGCATCAGAAGGCGCAAGATCGCATGAATGCGGTTATTCAACGTATGCCGAAGCCGGATTGAAGCAGATATCTGATGGTTATCCGCCTTGCCCTTCATGCTTGATCAGTTGCTAGCCTGGCTCACCTCGGCAACGCCCACATGGCTTGCCCTGGGCCTTTTTGCTGTCTGCGCAGTCTTGTTCTGGCAGCAACGCGCCATGATCCGCCGTCTCAACAGTCAT
>CAIYXE010000216.1 GCA_903930095.1 uncultured Hyphomicrobiales bacterium | reverse complement strand
TCAAAACTATCCGAGGTTTTGTCCATGACGTCAATCGCTCTCTTCGGTGCCGGCGGCAGCGACGTCGACGAACTCCGCTTCGCAGCCACCACGGCGTCGACGCTGACCCTGACCTCTGCGCTTTCCGGCATCGAGCGCGTGGCGATCGGCACCGGGACGGCGGCGGCTGCGGTCACCACGGCAACGATCGGGATCAGTATCAATGCCTCTTCGTGAACGCTGAACTGGACCCGTGCTTGGCCATAAAACCGTCCCAACGGCTTAGAAGTACGCTTCTCCTGGAGTCTCTGCCTGGCGGGAAGTAGCGCAATCAAGCGTAGTCGAACTTGAAAGCGGGTTCCCGCAATCATCCCAAGAACTTCGCTTCTCCCCGCTGAGACGGTTGGTTTCCAGTACCTCTCCCTCCGCTATTCGATTCCCGCAGCTGTTGCGGACCCTAATTCAGTCAGCGACATGATTGGCGTAGCGATGCACGAATAGAGTGGTCACTTTATTCTGGTGTTTTGGAAGACGATGCCCGTCTTGACGTAACCGGACCACTGAATCTGCGTGCCCGCGCCACCACCAGCAGCTGGAAACACGGACAGGATGGTCGCGGTATCACTCATGTTCTTGGGAGACTCCAGGCCCGGCGTCACTTTCGACGGCCCCCGGCTCAAGGTCATAAGGTCATAACCCTGTGGCAGCGCAGGAGGCAGGGGCTCATCAGCGTGAGCAATTGGCAGTGCAAGGCCAAAGACCGAGCCGCTCATGAACAATGCCGTCGAAATCTTCATGGTGGAACCCTTTTTTTCCAGCAAACGCTGGCAAACATCACTCGCCAAGTTCTAATGGAAAAGGGTCACCCTGACCAGTGAGGGTTTGCCATGGGCAGAGCAGTTGCATGTTCCAGGGTGGTGCGGGTTGAGCAACAGGTTGGCATGCGGAGCCCCGGACAGGCGGAGGGAATAGTCGGGCTGTCGCTTAACCGCAGGTCCTTGCGCGGCAGGGCTGCCGTGTTAGCCTGCCGGATTGATGCGAAAGGGGATCAGCATGTGGCGTGAAATCGAGCCGGATGAAAAGATCACCGTGGCGGTGGATGGCCACAGGCTGGTGGCCTACAGCTTCGGCTCGGGCCCCGACGTGCTGTTCCTGGTCAATGGCGGGCCTGGGCTGCCCTGCGATTATCTCCGCGAGGCGCATTCCTGCTTCGTGGACCAGGGTTTCCGGGTGATCGCCTTCGACCAGCTCGATTGCGGGGCCTCCGACCGGCCGAATGATCCCACGAACTGGACGCTGCGGCGTCATGTGGAGGAGACCGAGCAGGTGCGCAAGGCCCTGGGCCTCGGCAAGGTGCACTTCCTCGGGCACAGCTGGGGCGGGTGGCAGGCAGTGGAATATGCACTGACCTATCCGGAGAACCTGGCGAGCCTGATCCTCTCCAGCACGGTCGCCGACATGCCGCAGCTTCGCGCTGAACTCGACAGGCTGAAGGCGGCGCTGGGGCCGGAGGCGGTGGCCATGATGCAGCGGCATGAGGCGCAGGGGACATTCACCCACCCGGAATACATGGGCGCCATCACGGTGCTGAATTACCGCCATGTCTGCCGGCTGCAGGAGGCACCCGCCCCGGTGGTGCGCTCGCTGTCGGACTGGAACATGGGCCCCTACAGCGCGGTCCAGGGGCCAAATGAGTTCACTTACATCGGCAACATCCGCCATTGGTCACGCCTTGCCGACCTGCACAAGGTCGAGGTGCCGGTGCTCATCACCGTTGGCCAGTTCGACGAGCAGACACCCGCCTGCGCGCTGGAAATGAAGCTGCGTCTGAAGAACGCGGAGCTCGCCGTCTTCCCCAACAGCAGCCAC
Organism: uncultured Hyphomicrobiales bacterium; assembly: GCA_903930095.1. GTDB lineage: Bacteria > Pseudomonadota > Alphaproteobacteria > Rhizobiales > Aestuariivirgaceae > Aestuariivirga. The sequence continues at coordinate 9,026 of CAIYXE010000216.1, read as the reverse complement.
TTGCCCTTTTACGAGGACCCCGCACTCTACTACCCCGTGCTGGGGGGCTTCCTCGACCGCAACCGCCTCCGGCCGCGGTAGGGACACCACGATGGCCAACACGGTCAACCGCTGGAAGCGCTATGCCGACTGGGACGACCGGCCGCTGCGGCTGGACAAGTTCGCGGCGGAAGACCCGGCCAATGGCTTCTCGGCTTTTTCGAGCCCGGCGGATCCGAAGCCTGCGATCAGCATTGCGGGTGGACGCGTCATCGCGCTCGATGGCGTGCTGGAACGCGACTTCGACATGATCGACCGCTTCATCGCGCGCCACCACATCGACGTCAGCGTGGCGCCCGAAGCCATGGCGATGGATTCACAGACTGTCGCCCGAATGCTGGTGGACATGAACGTGCCGCGCGAGGATCTTGTGCGGCTGGCCCGTGGCATGACGCCCGCCAAGCTCGCGCAATGCGTCTCCCACCTCAACGCGCTGGAAATCGCCTTTGCCTATTCCAAGATGCGCGCGCGCAAGACGCCGGGCAACCAGGCGCATGTGACGAACGCCAAGGACGATCCGCTGCAGCTTGCTGCCGATGCCGCGACCGCGGTGGCCTTCGGCTTCGACGAGATCGAGACGACGATGCGCGTGTCGCGCAATGCCTGGTCCAACGCGCTGGCCTGTGCGGTGGGCGCTGCAGTCGGCCGCTGGGGTACGCTGTTCCAGTGTTCGAGCGAGGAGGCGGAGGAGTTACGGATCGGCATGGCGGGGTTTTCCTCCTATGCCGAAACGGTCTCCGTCTATGGGACGGAAAAGAGCTTCACCGATGGCGACGATACGCCGTGGTCCAAGGCCTTCCTCGCTGCCGCCTATGCCTCCCGCGGCATCAAGATGCGCTGCACCAGCGGGGCAGGGGCGGAATTGCTCATGGGCTTCCACGAGGCGAAGTCGCTGCTCTATCTCGAGGCACGCTGCCTTTGCCTGCAGCGCGGCATGGGTGTGCAGGGCACGCAGAATGGCGGCATCGACGGAGCGCCATTGACCTCCACCGTGCCCGGCGGCTTCCGCGAGCTGATGGCGGAAAACCTCATTGCCGTGTGGCTCGACCTCGAATGCGCCAGCGGTAATGATGCGCGGGCGACCGAGTCTGAAATCCGCGTTGGCGCCAAGATCATGCCCTATCTGGTGGCGGGCTCTGATCTCATCTGCTCCGGCTTCGGCTCGATCCTGAAGTATGACAATTCCTTCAATCCCTCGCTCCTCAATGGCGAGGAGCTCGAAGACTACCTCGTGCTGCAGCGCGACTTCGAGGCCGATGGCGGGTTGACGCCCTTGCCCGAGGAAAAGGCGCTGGACCTGCGCCGGCGTGCCATCGATGCGGTCTCCGCCGTGTTCGAGGAACTGGGCCTTGCCAACCCGACGGAGGAGATGAAGCGCTCCGTCACCGTCGCCTCGGGCTCGGACGATACAGAGAGCTACACTCCGCGCGATGTGACCTTCATCAGTGAAGCGATCAAGGACAAGGGCATCACCGTCGTCGACGTCATCAAGGCGTTGGCGCGGCGCGGCTTCCGCGAGGAGGCGGAGAACTTGCTCAATGTGGTGAAGCTCAGGCTCTCGGGCGACTATCTCCAGACCTCCGCGATGATCCGCAATGGGCGCATCGTCAGTGCTGTCAACGATCCCAATGACTATCTCGGGCCGGGTTCCGGCTATCGCGTGACGGAGAAGCGGCGCCTGGAGCTCAACGGCATCCGCGACGTGCTGGATCAGAAGGAGGTGCTGCGCTCCGAGGCCATGCATGAGCGAGATGAAAGCGCGCGCATCAGCTATCGTGCACTTGGCGCTGCGGGTGAATCGGATGACCGCAAGGATGTGGTCATCGGCATCAGCCCCGCATTTGGCCTCAAGCTGTTCCAGACCACGGCTGGCCACCGGCTGTCTGACGTTCTGCGCAACATCACCGAAGCGATCCGGGCGCGCGGGCTCTCGCCGCGTATCGTGCGCTTCCGCCACACCGCTGATACGTCCTTCCTCGGCTTGTCCGCCGCACGGCTTGCGGGTTCGGGTATCGGCATCGGGATCCAGGCCAAGGGTACGGCCGTCATCCACCAGCGGGACCGGCTGCCGCACAACAATCTCGAGCTCTTCTCCAATGCGCCGATCACAAGCCTTGAGCACTACCGCGGGCTTGGCGCCAATGCGGCGGCCTATGCGCTCCGCGAGATGCCGGATCCCGTGGTGGTGCCGCAGCGCGGCGAGGCGATGGGCTCGCGCTACCACGCGCGCGTTGCCATGATCTATGCGATCGAAACTGGGCTGACGGAGGAAGGGGCAGCACCCGAACTCGTTGAGGTGACGTTGACGGGAGGGAGGGCATGAGCCGCACGCGCGCCGATTATCCCCTGGCCGAAACACAAGCTGATGCCGTGGTCGGACCGCGCGGCAAGCGCCTGTCCGACATCACGCTTGATGCCGTGCTTGACGGGTCCATCACCATGGAAGACCTGCGCATCACGCCCGAGGCGCTGCGGGCCCAGGCGGAAATCGCGCGTGATGCGGGCCGCTCCACACTGGCGCAGAACTTCGAGCGGGCGTCGGAACTCGTGAACGTCCCGCAGGACGTGATCATGCAGATCTATGAGTTGCTCCGCCCCGGACGTGCCAGGACGAAGCAGCAGTTGCAGGATGCTGCAGCAATGCTCCGCACACAATATGGCGCCATGAGCATCGCCGCCTTCGTCGAGGAGGCCGCCGCAACCTATGAACAGCGCGGGCTCTTCACCTTCCGTTTCTGAAAGTCGGTCAATCGCAGTCTTGCTGGAATGTTGAAGTTCTGCCGCGGCAGACTGCCGGAATTCCCGGCATTTGCCTCGCCGGATGCCGCGAAAACGGTCTTTACTCGGAGGAAAATTTGGTGCTCAATCTCAGTCGAACTTCCAACAGGAAGGCGTTTGGCGACAAAAAACAGGGAGTGAAAAATGGCTAATAGCAGCAGATTGTCCCGCCGGAACTTCATGCAGCAATCGGCCCTCTGGGCCGCGGCATTCGCCGGTGCCGGAACGTTGGTCCCCGGCCGCGCCCAGGCGGCGCGCGAGAAGGAACTGAACATCCTCTGCTGGGAAGGATACAATTCCGCCCAGGTGCTCGACCCGTTCCGCACCGAGAAGGGCGCCACGGTGAAGGCCGAGTCACTCACCAACGACCCCACCATGATCAACCGGCTGCGCGCCGGCGAAACCAATGTGTGGGACCTGATCAACGTCAACAACCCCTGGGCCCGCAAGGTGATGTTCCCCGAGAAGCTGATCGCGCCTCTCGACCGCGCCCGCTTCGAGCCGTTCTTCGACAAGATGATGCCCGCCTTCAAGGCGCCCTATAAGTGGGCGATGGACGAGTCGGGTGCCGAGTTGCTCGGCATGGCGCAGCGCTTTGGGCCCTACAGCTACGTCGTCAACACCGACAAGATCAGCCGCGCCACCGCCGAGGATCAGGGCTGGAACCTGTGGAACGATGCTGCGAATGCCGGCAAGTACGGCATTCTGGAGTCGGATGACTGGAACGTCTTCAACATCTGCCTGATCGCCGGCTTTGATCCGTTCAAGGTGCACAGCGATGAGGAGGTGGCCAAATTCAAGGAAACCGCCGAGCGCGTCTTCAAGGGTGCGAAGGTGGTGGGCGACATCGCTACCATGAACCAGGCGCTGATCTCAGGCGAGATTGACTTCCACATGACGGGCGGCACCTATTCGGCCTCGCCCGCGCGCGCTGACGGCAACCCGAACATCCGCGGCATCACACCGAAGTCCGGCCCGATGAACGGCAAGGGCGGCGTGGCGTGGATCGAGATCACCTCGACGGTGAATAACCCGCAGCTCTCGCCGCTGGCGGCCGACTTCCTTGAATTCGTGCAGTCGCCGAAGATGTCGCACACGGTGGCTTTTGCGGAAGGCACGTTCAACCCCGTGTCGCAGATGGGCAACCCGGAGTGCTTTGCCTTGTTCACCAAGGAAGAGCTCGACGCCATTCAGTGGGACAGCCTCGATGAGGAGATGGCGCGCTGCGTCGAGTACGATATCGTACCCGATTACGACAAGCTGCTGGACATTATGACCGCCGCCAAGCGAGGCGCTTCCGGCGGCTGATCCTTGTCCTCAACACCATCAACCTCTGCGGCAGGCCCGCAGGGGTTGATGTATGATTGAAAGAGCTTCACTGCACATGCAAGGCGCTGAGCCCATCCTGTCGCTGAAGGCGGTCCGCAAGATGTTCGGACAGCATGCAGCTGTCGATTCCATCGACCTCGACATTGCCGAGGGCGAATTCTTCACCATCGTCGGCCCCTCGGGCTCCGGCAAGACCACCATGCTGCGCATGCTCGCCGGCATGGACACACCGACAAGTGGCGACATCCTGCTCAAGGGTGCCCGCATCAACGACGTGCCGGCCAACAAGCGGCCAACCTGCATGGTGTTCCAGTCGCTGGCCCTGTTTCCTCACCGTACGGTAGGCCAGAACATTGAGTTCCCGCTGAAGATCAGGGGAGAGGCGCCGGAGAAGCGCAAGGCACGCGCGCTACAATTGATGGACCTGCTGCGCCTGCCGCAAAGCCATTATGCCAAGAACGTGATGAAGTGCTCCGGTGGCGAGCGTCAGCGTGTGGCGCTGGCGCGTGCACTGGCTTATGATCCGCAGATTCTGTTCTTCGACGAGCCGCTCTCCGCCATCGACTACAAGCTCCGCAAGACGCTGGAAAAGGAACTGAAAGACATCCACCGCGAGACGAAGAAGACCTTCGTCTACATCACCCACTCGCTGGAAGAGGCGATGGTGATGAGCGACCGGATCGGCGTCATGCGCGCAGGCAAGCTGGTGCAGGTTGGAACCCCGCAGGAGATCTACACTACGCCAAATACCCGATTCGTCTCCGAGTTCGTGGGTGACGTGAACGTCATGCCGGTCAGCCTCGACAGCGGCGGGATGCTCCATGCCAAGGGCTTCGGCGCGCGCTTCAAGCCGCCAAACCTTCCGCAAGGCTTCCGCGAGGGCCATCTGGTCATCCGCCCGGAATACATCCGTTTCCTGTCCGCCGCCCCTGAGGCGGACAATGCATTGCCTGGCCGCGTTTACAATGAGTATGCGCTCGGCTCGCGTATCCAGTACCAGGTGCGCGTGGGCGACAGCGTCTTCTTGGTCGAAAAACTGCGCCAGCAGCCCTTCTCCGGCCAGCTTGATGACGAGGTCTTCATTGGCTGGGACGCTGCGGACGCGATCCTGGTGACGGACTAGGACCATGCTCAAGTTCATGTCGCCCGGCGCGCGCTCGGCCATCCCGGTGATGCTGTTCCTGCTCATCGGATTCGCGGCGCCGCTCGTTGCGGTGATCTGGTTCAGTTTCATGCCGCCCCGCAGCTTCTCTTTCGGCGGCGCGCCCACGCTCGAGAACTACCGCACCATCTTCAACAGCACGATCTACATCTCCTTCCTGTGGTCTCTCGGGCTTGCGGTGGCGACCGTCGTCCTTCTCGCGCTCATCTGCTATCCTGTCGCCTATGGGCTGGTGCGGGTGTTCGGCAAGTGGGCCATGCTGATCACGCTGCTGTTCACAATTCCGCTCTTCGTCTCAGAGAATATCCGGCTCTATGGCTGGGTGCTGTTCCTGATAAAGAACGGAGTGATGCTGGGTACGCTGAAGAGCTGGTTCGGGGTGGAGCTCGAAAGCATCCTGTTCTCGGTTCCAGCCATCATGCTCGGCATGGTCTATGTCTATCTGCCCTTCATGCTGTTCCCCTTGACCCTCGGCATCTCCATGGTGCCGAACGAGACGCGGGACGCGGCCTTCGACCTAGGCGCCTCGCGCTGGCAGGTGTTCAGGGAGGTGGAACTGCCGCTGTCGATGCCCGGCATCGTGATCGGCTTTCTGCTCACCTTCGTTCTCGCCATCGGCGCCATCGCGGAGGCGAAGGTGCTGGGCGGGCAGAGCGTCATCCCGATCACCCATGACATCGAGATCGCCTTTACCTATTCGCAGAACTGGCCGCTGGGTGCTGCCATGGCCGTGTTGCTGATGCTGGTGGTGGGCCTGCTCGTCTTGCTGGCGCTACGCCGCTTCGACCTCGACACATTCCTCGGCAAGAGGTGACGCGATGCAGACGAAGCACCAGCGCTCCCGCCACGCGCTCATTACGGCCTGGACCATCGCCGTTATCGTGTTCCTCTATATCCCAACAGTGTGCATCACGTTGGCCTCGTTGACTGCCAGCCGATATTTCCAGTTCCCCATCGCGAAATGGGGCTTGAGCTGGTGGGAGAAGACATTCAGCTCGATCGAGATCCGCCAGCTTTTGTCAACCTCCATCACCATTGCCCTGTGCGTCACGGTGATTGCGGTGGCGCTGGCCTTTTTCGGCGCGCTGGCCTTTGCGCGCCACGACTGGAAGGGCAGGCCGCTGTACCAGAAGCTCATCCTGTTGCCGATCTTCTTCCCGCAGTCGGTGCTGGGTCTGGCGCTGCTCTTGTGGTTCAACACGCTGGGACTGCCACTGTCATGGCAAACGGCGGTGTTCGCGCATCTCGTGTGGATCGTGCCGGTGGTGACGCTCGTCATCGCGATCCAGGTCTACAGTTTCGACCCGGCGCTGGAGGAGGCGGCCTACGACCTCGGCGCCACACGCTGGCAGGTGCTGCGGGAAGTGACGCTGCCGGTGCTGTTCCCGGGCCTGTTCTCCGGCGCGCTCTTCGCCTTCCTGCTGTCATGGGGCAATTTCCCCCTGTCGCTCTTCACCACGGGCGCGGACACGACGGTGCCGGAGTATCTCTACGCCAAGATGGTGGCAGGCTATACGCCAGGGGTTCCGGTGCTGGGCACTGTCTCGACAGTGGGTGCCGCGATCCTGTTGATCGGCGGCTATGGAGCGATACTGGCAATGCGCCGCGCCAAGCCTGCTGAATGAAACAAACTGATGGGAGGAAAGACATGACTCAATCACTTCAGGGCCGCTCGGTCGTGGTAACTGGCGGGTCCAAGGGCATCGGCAAGGGCATCGCGCGCGTCTTCGCGCAGGCTGGCGCCAAGGTCGCGATCGTCGCGCGCCATGGCGAGCAGGCGGAAGCCGCCGCGAAGGAGATCGGCCATGGCGCCTTCGGCCTGAGCGGCGACGTCACCTCGCTGTCCAGCATGGAGGCGGTGATGAAGGAGACGGCCACCCGCAACGGCGGCCTTGACGTGCTCTGCGCCAATGCCGGCATCTTCCCGCCTGCCAAGCTCGAGGACATGACATCCGAGGAATGGGACCTCGTGGTTGACACCAACCTCAAGGGCACCTTCCTTTCAGTGAAGGCCGCGGTTGCCTACCTCAAGAAATCCGATCAGGGCCGCATCGTGCTGACCTCCTCGATCACCGGCCCGGTCACCGGCTATCCTGGCTGGACGCATTATGGCGCGACGAAAGCCGGCCAGCTCGGCTTCATGCGCACCGCCTGTATCGAACTGGCGAAGTATGGAATAACGGTGAATGCGGTAATGCCTGGCAACATCGTGACCGAAGGCCTTGCCGGCATGGGCGAGGAGTACCAGCGCTCCATGGCGGCCTCCGTGCCGCTCAAGAAACTGGGGCAGGTGGAAGACATCGGCTATGCCGCGCTCTATTTTGCCTCGAAGGAAGCGAATTACGTGACGGGGCAGACGATCATCGTCGATGGCGGCCAGATCCTGCCGGAAAGCCTCGAGGCGCTGAATTCAGCATGAGGCGCGTCTTCTTGCTGGCGTTACCCGAACTTCCTCAGATACTCCTCGCACAGCGGCAGCGTGCCATCCGTGTATCCCGCTCCCAGCGACTTCGGGAACTCCGCCTCGATATGTGACGCGATCCATGCGACCAGCAGCACGCGGCGGAGCATGATGAAGGTGGGGATTTCCGCCTCGTCCTCCTTCGGCAGCGCCAGCTGCTTGCGGTAGCCCTTGACCCAGCTTTCGATCAGGCCCGGCACCTGCGGCTCATGCTCGTAGAAGGATACGGGCGTTGCCGCGTCATACATGTACCAGCCGAAGCCGCAGTCATCGAAGTCGATGGCCTTCACTGAATGGCCGTCGATCAGCAGGTTGGCCAGCCGCAAATCGCAGTGAATGAGGCCGAAACGGTCGGCACCCTTGCCATAGGCCTTGAGCCTGCGGCCGATCAAGTCGACAGTGCGCTGGATAAGCTGTTCCATTTCGCGGTCCATGCCGACGCCATCGCGCCAGCGGCCCCAATGGGGGTTGTCATCGCCGAGAGCCGTGTCGAAGTCCCAGGTGAGGCGGGTGAACCAGGAGGGGCGCTTCCATTGCCGCGCGTGGATGTGCATCCGCGCGGTGATCTCGCCCAGCACCTCGAAGGGGCCGGAGAGATCCTCGCCGATACCGGGCTCAACACCCGTCTCCCAGTCGAACAGCACCACATTGCGCGGGCGCGGCATGCGCGGGTGCGTGATCTCCTGGATGAATTCGCCATCCTTGCCCTTCACCGGGTTCGGCGTCGTCACCACGCCAGTCTGGCGCAGGTCGATTTCCCAGGCGAGTTCCGAGGCGATGGCCTGCCGCGAGTGATAGCCCTCGCGGTGCACACGCAGCGCCCAACGGCGGCCATCAGGTGCGTCCACCTTGTAGGTGGCGTTCTCGGAGAGGTTCAGCATCTTCGCCGTGCTGCCCGCCGGAAGATCGTAATGCGACAGCGCCTTGTTGGCGAGTTCCAGCAGGATCGGCAGCTGTTCCTCGTGCGGCAGGGACTCGAAATCCGTCATGACTGCTCCGTCAGGCTTTGCGTCCTTCGATTCCTGCCAGAGCCCGCTCGATCTCCGCAAGCCCCCGTTCGACATCGCCTGTGCGGCCGGACATATAAAGGCGGCCCGCCGCGCCGATCATCTGCACGTCGACGAGGGTAAGGGCAGGCGCCACCTTCTCCGCCACATTGGCGGCAATCGCCGCATAGAGAGCGGGCACCATCTCGCAGACGAGCAGCGTTTCGCCTGGCATCACCATGGAGGCCTGTCGGTTGCGGTTGATGATGAC
>CAIYXE010000215.1 GCA_903930095.1 uncultured Hyphomicrobiales bacterium | reverse complement strand
GGTGCTGGGCAATGACGTGAACCTGCGCGACGTTGAAGGGCGCTCCGCCCTGCTGCTCGGCAAGGCCAAGGACAACAACGCCTCCTGCGCGGTGGGGCCGATGATCAGGCTGTTCGACCAGTCCTTCACGCTGGACGATGTCCGGAAGATGCAGCTGTCGCTGAAGGTCGAGGGTGAGGACGGCTATGTGCTGAACGGCGCCTCCAACATGTCCAAGATCAGCCGCGACCCGGCGGACATTGTGGGCCAGATGATCGGGCCTTATCACCAATATCCCGATGGCGCGGTGCTGTTCCTCGGCACGCTCTTCGCGCCGGTGGAGGACCGCGATGCGCCGGGCAAGGGCTTCACCCACAAGCTGGGCGACGTGGTGACGGTATCATCGCCCGAACTCGGCACGCTGGCCAACCGCATGACCACCTCCGACAAGGCAGCACCCTGGACCTATGGGGCGAGCCACCTGATGCGGAATCTGGCGAAGCGCGGGCTGCTGTAGCAGGATGACCCGCAAAAGTGGAATCCACTTTTGCGATAAGGTGATGCTCAAGAGATTGATCTTGCGCTCGTTCGGAACGCGCGGACATGCCCCCTCACCCTGCCCTCTCCCCCAGAGGGGGAGAGGAATTGTGAGGGGGTGCGTAAGCTCGGGAAGCCTCAGAGATCCTGCACATCCACGACGCCGGCAATCGCCTTGATGGCGCCCTTGATCTGCGGTGTCACAGTGAACTTGTTGCCGAGCGAGAGGTGGACCTCGCGGCCCTTGTCCATCAGCATGACGAGGCGGACGGGGGCCCTGCCGCCGTTGGTGAGGCGCTGGGCGATGGAGTCCAGGGACTTCGCATCACGCACGAAGATTTCGAGGCCCGTGACCATTTGCGCTGCGGCCTTGTCGAGCATCTCCACGCCCTGAAGGCGGAGCTTCACGTCCTCGCCCTCGACGTCTGCCTCGACGCGGGCGATGACGGCATTGCCGGGCTCCAGCAGGTCACGGCAGGCGGCGAGCGTGTCGGAGAAGCAGATGGCCTCGAACTGGCCCGTGGGATCAGAAAAGCCGACGAAGGCGAACTTGTTGCCGGACTTGGAGCGGCGCTCCTGCCGGTGGGTGATGGTTCCCGCAAGCTTCGCGGCGCGCGCGCCCTTGGTGAGCGCCTTCTCGTGGAAGGAGACCCAGGTATCGACCGAGAGCTTCTGCAGCGGCTTCATGTAATCGTCCAGCGGGTGGCCGGAGAGGTAGAAGCCCACGGCCTCGAACTCCTGCGCGAGGCGGTCCATCGGCAGCCATGCATCGCGGCGGGGCAGCACGAGATCGTCTGACGTGCTCGAGGCGCCGCCGAAGAGATCGTTCTGGCCTGCCTGTGCCGCACTCGTGGCGCGGTTGGCCATGGAGAGGATTGACTCCACCGCATCCAGCACCTGCGCTCGGTTGGGGTTGAGGCAATCGAAGGCGCCTGCCTTGGCGAGGCTTTCCAGCGCGCGCTTGTTGACGACGCGCGCGTCGATGCGTTTGGCAAAATCGCCC
>CAIYXE010000214.1 GCA_903930095.1 uncultured Hyphomicrobiales bacterium | reverse complement strand
GCCCCACTCGGCGGTGTTGGAGATCGAGTAGTTCATGTTGGCGATGCCGCCTTCATAGATCAGGTCGACGATCAGCTTCACTTCGTGCAGGCACTCGAAATAGGCCATCTCGGGGGCGTAGCCCGCCTCGACGAGGGTCTCGTAACCAGCGCGGATCAGTTCCACGAGGCCGCCGCAGAGCACCACCTGCTCGCCGAACAGGTCCGTCTCGCACTCTTCCTTGAAGGTCGTCTCGATGATGCCGGAACGGCCGCCGCCGACGCCCGAGGCATAGGACAGCGCCAGGTCATGGGCATTGCCCGAGGCATCATGGTGGATGGCGATGAGGCAGGGAACGCCGCCGCCCTTCTGGTATTCGCCGCGCACCGTGTGGCCGGGACCCTTCGGCGCGATCATGACGACGTCGATGGTCTTCTTCGGCTCGATCAGGTTGAAGTGCACGTTGAGGCCGTGGGCGAAGGCGATCGCCGCGCCGTCACGGATGTTGGGGGCGATCTCGTCGCGGTAGATGTCGGCCTGGAGCTCGTCAGGCGTCGCCATCATCATGAGGTCGGCCCATTTGGCGGCGTCAGCCACCGTCATGACCTTGAGGCCATCCGCTTCCACCTTCTTGGCGGTGGGCGAACCGGCCTTCAGCGCAACGGCGATGTTGGTGGCGCCTGAATCCTTCAGGTTCAGCGCGTGCGCGCGGCCCTGGCTGCCATAGCCGACGATCACGACCTTCTTGGCCTTGATCAGGTTAACGTCAGCATCCCGGTCATAGTATACGCGCATCTGTAAGGTCCATCCCTCTGGAATTGAATTGGCGGGAAATAGCGTTGGGGACGGCCCAAGGCAAGCGGCAAAACCTGGGGCCGCCCCTGCGCCCAAAGGTCAGGAGACCGGGTTTGCGCCATCCGCCGATGGCGGGCGGGCCCGGCTCAGATGACGTTGACGTCAACCGATCCGAACTTGCTGCTGGCAAGCTGCGATGCCTTCATCGTGAGCACCAGGTTTTTCCCGTCGCCGAACCGCCAGTTCATCAGCTCGCTGGACGGCAGCTCAAGCAGGGTGATGTCCTGGTTCTCGTCGAATTCACGCGGCATTGCCCATGGCACATGGCCCATGCCAGCCACGCCATCGGCGGCCTGTTCCTTCCAGAGGTCCTCGCAATCGGCAAGAAACTCTTCGGGCAGGCTGTGGGGGTCCTCGGCGTAGACGTGCTTGGCGCGTTCCTGAAGATAGAGGACGTACTCGCATTGCCAGCCGGGGGCCGCGGGATCATGGCTGGTGAAGGGCAGTCCGGCAGGCTGCCCGCCCTCGCCACGGGGCTGCGGGGAGGCCGGGTGAGGCCACACAAGGCTGCGCATCTCGGCGAGAATGAGGTCCATCACCACGGCGGAGAACGGCACCGAAGCCGCCATCGTATCGACCGCGGCCTTCAGGTTTTGGAGTTTTTTCGGAATTTCCGTTTCGTGCGCTGCCGGAGATGCTCTGCCTGTGTCCGCGGCCAGCTCCATCATCCGTTGCGCGGACGGCCAGTCGAACGGCAGGAAACGGGACTCGGTCACGTCCCATGACTCGGCAAGGAGGCGCTTCATGCCATGACTTGCCCCTTCGCGGCGCGGCGCTTCCTGTCCGGCCGGTACCGCGATGAGGTCCACCGGCCAGCGCGGAAAGGCCGGAACGGCGCCGGAACCCAGAATATATGACCCGGATGGCATGGCCGGTGTGGGTTGCAGCGCGCCTGCCTCATGGAAGTGCAGCACATGCGGCCGGTAACTCCGCGGGCCGAGGAAGACGGCAAGCCAGCCTTGCCGCGGGCCGAGCCCGCCCCAAAGACCAGGCGGGAGCTGCGTACAATCAATCTGCGCCAGAAGCTGCAGCGCCTCACCGTCGATGGCCGGCCATGCCATGCCGGGCGGCAGCCGCGCCGCCCCTGCAAGCCAGCCCGCCGCGTCATCTCCGAACGTAATCGGCACCTGCGGAACGAGGCGCACCGAAACGCGGTCATTGCTGCGTAACGGCAGCATCTTCTGCGGCGGTTTTGCCGGTTTCACCGGGTTGGACGGCTTTCCGCCCGCCTCAGCCGCCGCCGCCCGGTCCGCGAGCAGCCTGGACCCGCCGGCTGGCTGGCCGCGCAGGGCACGCGCCATGCGTTCGGGCGACACAACGGGCATGGCGCCTGCCTTGCGGGCGGGCAGTGCCGGGGCAGCCACCGCCGCCGGTGGCGGGCTGGGCTTCGCGGCAAGGGCGTGCGTTCGGCTGCTTTTCCAGGCAGAAATCAGCGCAAGCAAGGTCAGGAACGCCAGCACGGCGACAACGGCCCACTTTCCGATGAGGCTGAACAGGCTCAGGTAGGGCGCTGCCCACCCCTCCGTCTCAAGCGCCACCAGAAGGGCATAAAAAGTCAAGACGGCCAGAGCGCCAACGCCAATCAAGCCCTTCGGCACGTGCATGACGAGTTCCCCTATGGCAGTTTTGCCATATTGGTTAATATTTTCTATTTTAGCGCGAGACAAGGGTGCAGTTGTGGGCCACGGCTCAGACAGGCCTGGCCGGCAACAAGAAGGGGCCTCGCCACAGGCGAGACCCCTTGAGACTGCGTCAGAATGCCGTCCGGATCAGCCCAGCTTTTCCTGGGGCATGCCCCGGGTCTTCCACAGGCTGTAGAGCACACCAGCGAAAAGGATCGCGAAGGTAACGGTGAGCGAGATCGCCGGCGGGATCTTGTCCAGGCCCAGCAGGGGTGCTGCGAAGATCTTGGAGCCGATGAAGATCAGCACCACGGCCAGCGCCAACTTAAGGTAGTGGAAGCGCTTCACCATCGCGGCCAGCGCGAAATAGAGCGCGCGCAACCCTAAGATGGCGAAGATGTTCGAGGTGTAGACAATGAACGGGTCCGTGGTGATGGCGAAGATCGCCGGCACCGAGTCCACCGCGAAGATCACGTCCGCCACCTCGATCAGGATCAGCGCCAGGAACAGCGGCGTCATGAACCAGGCGAGCTTGCCGGTCTTGGGGTCCTGCTTCTTCACGAAGAACTTCTCGCCATGGTGCTCGTCCGTCACGTTGAAGCGGCGGCGCATGAAGGCGAGGAGCGGGTTCTTCGCCACGTCGTATTCCTTGTCGGCGAAGATGATCATCTTGACGCCGGTGGCGATCAGGAACACCGCGAAGACGTAGAGCACCCAGGAAAATTCGGAAACGATGGCAGCGCCGAAGCCGATCATGATGGCGCGCAGCACGATGACGCCGAGAATGCCCCAGAACAGCACCCGGTGCTGGTACTTCAAGGGCACGGCGAAGAACGAGAAGATCATGGCGATGACAAAGACATTGTCCATCGCCAGCGCCTTCTCAACCGCGAAGCCCGTCAGGTATTCCATGCCGGAGGTGGCGCCAAGCGACCACCACACCCAGCCGCCGAAAGCGAGGCCCAGGCCGATGTAGACGGCGGAGAGGACGAGGCTCTCGCGCGCCGAAATCTCGCGGTGCTCCTTGTGAAGGACGCCCAAGTCGATGACCAGCAGCGCAATCACGATGCCGATGAACATGAGCCACATCCAGACGGGCTTGGTCAGCCAGTCGGCAAACAGAAAAGCGGACAGAAATTCCATGAAAACTCCCTGCATGATGTCTTTTCTCGTCCGACATCACGCCGAGGGATCGGCGCCAGAGGGGCCCGGACATTGGGGGAGTTATGGCGTGCCCGTCACAATTTCAACGGGCATCATGGATAACAGTTTGGAAATGTTCAGGTCTTACAGCCCTTCCCGCGCCGACCACAGGAGCCTGAGGCCCAGAGCCCCGAGGAAGAGCCCCGTGATCCGGTCGATCCATGCCTTCGCGCCAATGTAGAAGTTCCGTACCGGGCCGGAGCCGAAGAACAGGGCGACCACGGAATACCACCACACCTCGTTGAAGCTGACGATCACGATCAGGGCCAGCGTCATCCACAGCGGCACCTCGGCTGGCAGCATGGCGATGAAGATCGAGCCGAAGAACACGGCGACCTTCGGATTGGAAATCTGGGTGAGGAAACCCTTGAGGAAGGGGTTGGCGAGGCGTTCGCCCTGCCCCTCGATCTTCAGCGGCACGGCCGCGTGCCGGAAGATCATCCAGGCAATGTAGAGCAGGAAAAGCGCGCCTGCGATCTTCATGCCCATGAACAACACCGGCACGGCATGGAACACCGCGTTCAGGCCGAGAAGTGCCGCGGCCGACCAGATCACCGTGCCCGCCCCCAGCCCCAGCGCCACCTTCAACCCGTCGGTGCGCGACTGGGCGACGGCGGTGCGCGCCGTGATGAGGAAGGACGGTCCAGGCGAAATCACGGCAAGAAGCTGGATCGCCCCGATGGAGACAAGCGTGAAGAGTTCAGAGGTCACCGATCGCGGCCCTGAATTTCCGGACCGTTTCGCCCATGCCGAACATCATCGCATCGGCGGTCACCGCATGGCCGATGGAGACTTCGAGCAGGTTCGGCAGCGCCTTGACGAGGGCCGGAAGATTGTCACGCGTTAGGTCATGGCCCGCGTTGAGGCCCAGACCTGCTAAAGCCGCGGCCTTGCCGGTGGCGACGGCCTTGCCGAACTCGCGCTCCAGATCGGCGGGCGCGAAGGCGCCGCCATAGGGGCCGGTGTAGATCTCCACGCGGTCTGCGCCGGCGGCTTTGGCAAGGGCCGGTGCCGCGGGATCAGGGTCGACGAAGAGCGATACCCGCATGCCGCCGCGGTGGAGGCGCGTGATGATGGTGGAGAGCAGGTCACGGTTGGCCGCGATGTTCCAGCCATGGTCGGAGGTGCCCTGGGTGGGATCATCCGGCACCAGCGTCACCTGGTCGGGGCGCTCGGCTTCCACGAGTGTCAGGAAACGCTCGTCCGGATAACCTTCGATGTTGAATTCGCGGCCCGGATAGTGCTTGCGCAGCAGGTTGTTGATGTCAGTGACGTCGGTGCGGCGGATGTGGCGCTCATCAGGCCGGGGATGAACGGTGATGCCCGCCGCCCCCGCATCCAGCGCCACGCGGCTGAGCTCCACGACGGATGGCCATGGCAGATCGCGGCGGTTACGCAGATAGGCGATGGCGTTGACGTTGACCGACAGCTTGCACGGCACGGCGAGGACACTCCTGTGATGGGGTGCTTCTAGCGCGAGATGGTCCGGAGAAAAAAGCCGGTTGGAGGGAAAATGGGCAGACCGCTTTGCAAGGCAGGCCAGACGGTGACCGGGCCCCGCTCTTTTTTGTTGATTTTATTCCTAGATTGATGTAGGAAGAAATTCTCTGACGTGCCTGCTGCTGATTGACATCGTGAATCTGATTTGAGGCGCGCCTGCCACGTGGGACAGAGGCCCTCATCCGCCCCGTCGGGCCCCTTCTCCCATCGGCTGCGCCGACGGGCGAAGGGGCTCGGTGGGAGAAGGTGGCCGAAGGCCGGATGAGGGCCTGCCTGCCGCGTGGTTATTCCTTCATCCCCTCAGGGCCACGGGTGATGCCGGCAACACCCGTGCGGGCGACCTCGACGAGGCCCAGCGGGACCATGAGGGAGATGAACTGCTCCACCTTGTCGCTTTTTCCCGTGATCTCGAAGATGAAGCTCGTGGTTCCGGCATCGATCACACGGGCGCGGAAGGCGTCCGCGAGGCGGAGCGCCTCGACGCGCTTTTCGCCAGTGCCTGCCACCTTCACCATGGCGAGTTCGCGGGCGATGGAGTTGCCCTGCACGGTCAAGTCGGCCACCGAGTGGACGGGAACGAGCCTGGCCAGCTGGTTCTTGATCTGCTCGATCACCGAGGGCGTGCCGCTCGTCACGATGGTGATGCGCGAGACGTGCTTTTCATGCTGCGTCTCAGAGACGGTGAGCGACTCGATGTTGTAGCCGCGGCCGGCGAACAGGCCGATGACGCGGGCGAGGACACCCGGCTCATTGTCGACGATCACCGCGAGCGTGTGGGTTTCCACCGCAGGCTTGGTGGCCTCGAGGAAGTAAGCGGAGCCCGAGGGCTGGAGATGTGCGTTCATGTTCCTGTTTCCTTAGACCAGCATCTTGCCCTTGGCGTCGATGACCGAGCCAACGTCCTCATCCGCCACGTCCTCGCCCAGCAGCATCTCATTGTGGGCCTTGCCCGAGGGGATCATCGGGAAGCAGTTGG
>CAIYXE010000213.1 GCA_903930095.1 uncultured Hyphomicrobiales bacterium | reverse complement strand
GTGTTCAAGCTGCCCTCCGACACCAACATCGACTACATCAAGCGGGTGATCGGGCTGCCCGGCGACCGCGTGATGATGCAGGACGGGGTGCTCTTCATCAACGGCGAGGCGGTGAAGAAAGAGCGGGTGGAGGACTATGCCGACGCGTCCGAACCCGGCCTCAGGTCCGGCGTTGCGCAGTTCATGGAGACGCTGCCCAACGGCGTGAGCTACCGGGTGCTCGACACCGACACCGTGGGCGATGCCGACAATACCGAGGAATATGTCGTCCCCGCGGGCCAATACTTCATGATGGGCGACAACCGCGACAACTCGCAGGATTCGCGCTATCCGCGGGTGGGCTATGTGCCGATCGAGAACTTCGTCGGCCGGGCCGACATCATCTTCTTCTCGGTCTCGCCCGATGCCAGCCTGTTCGAAGTCTGGCGCTGGCCCTTCGCCATCCGCTGGAACCGCTTCTTCAACCTGATCTGACCTTGAACAGGCTCCCACCGTCGCGCTTCGAGGACGTCTCCTCCAGGATCGGCTACCGCTTTCAGGACCAGGACCTGCTGGTGGAGGCGCTGACCCACGGATCCACCCAGAAGCACAGCGGCAATTACCAGCGCCTGGAATTCCTGGGCGACCGGGTGCTGGGCCTGATCATCGCCGAGCACCTGTTCCGCACCTATCCGGGCCATGGCGAGGGTGAGCTGACAGCGATGCTGTCCGGCCTGGTGCGCGGGCAGGCTTGCGCGGCGGCGGGCGACACCATCGGACTTTCGGACTTCATGATCATCGGCACGGGCGAGCGCGCCAAGGGCATGAACCTGAACCGCATGCTGCTCGGCGACGTGATGGAGGCCCTCGTCGCCGCCATTTACCTCGATGGCGGATTCGAGGCGGCCCGCGGCTTCGTGCTCAGGTCGTGGCAGACGCTCCTCGACCATCCGTCGGTGGCGGTGAAGGATGCCAAGACGTTCCTGCAGGAATGGGCATTGGCGCGGGCGCTTGCCATCCCCTCCTACACGATCGTGAGCCGCGAGGGGCCGGACCACGAGCCGGTCTTTGTCGTCTGCGTCGAGGTGGAGGGCAAGCAACCCGCCAGCGGCAGCGCCAAAAGCAAGCGCGCAGCCGAGATGAACGCAGCAGACACATTCCTGAAACGCGAAGGGATAAGGCCATGACGGATGAGACAACGCCGGCCGGGCCGACCCGCTGCGGCTTCTGCGCCATCATCGGCGCGCCCAACGCCGGGAAATCCACGCTGGTAAACCAGCTGACCGGCTCCAAGGTGTCGATCGTCAGCCACAAGGTGCAGACGACGCGCGCGCGGATCCGCGCCATCGCCATCACAGGCCAGGCGCAGATCGTGCTGGTCGACACGCCGGGCATCTTCAAGCCCAAGCGCATGCTGGACCGCGCCATGGTGGACAACGCCTGGGGCGGCGCGGGCGATGCCGATGCGGTGGTCTTCCTCGTCGATGGCCGGCCCGGCCTCACGGACGAGGCCAAGGCCATCATCGCGCAGCTGGAGGCGACGAAGACCAAGGCGATCCTCGTCATCAACAAGGTGGACCTCATCAAGCGCGAGCAGCTGCTCGACATTTCTGCCGCCTTCAACGCTGCCTATCCCTTCGAGCAGACCTTCATGGTGAGCGCGCTCACGGGCTCAGGCACCAAGGACCTCCTGAAGGCCATCGCCGCGCGCATGCCGGAAAGCCCCTGGCTCTACCCGGAGGACCAGGTGGCGGACGTACACCTCCGCTTCATGGCCTCCGAGATGACGCGCGAGAAGATCTACGAGCGCCTGCACGAGGAGCTGCCCTATTCCTCCACCGTTGAGACCGAGAGCTGGGAGGAGCGCAAGGACGGCTCCGTCAAGATCGGCCAGGTGATCTATGTCGAGCGTGACAGCCAGAAGGCCATCGTGCTCGGCAAGGGCGGCCAGACGGTGAAGCTCATCGGCCAGCTGGCCCGCGCCGACATGGAGAAGTATTTCGAGCGCAAGGTTCACCTGTTCCTGTTCGTCAAGGTGCGTGAGAACTGGGCCGAGGACAAGGAACGCCTGCGCAACATGGGGCTCGACGTATAGCCCATGGAATGGCGTGACGAGGGCGTGATCCTCTCCGTCCGCCGCCATGGCGAGACGAGCGCCATCGCCGAGATCCTCACGTCCTCCCACGGCCGGGTCATGGGACTGGTGCGCGGCGGCCGCTCCAAGGTGCAGCGGCCGGTGCTGCAGGCGGGCAATGCCGTGCAGGCCGTGTGGCGCGCGCGGCTCGAGGAGCAGCTCGGCACCTATGTGCTGGAACCTCTGGACTTGCGCGCCGGGGCCATCATGGAGGAGCCGTTCAGGCTGGCGGGGCTTGCCACGATGACCGGCCTTGCCCAGCTCCTGCCCGAGCGCGAGCCGCACCCGCGCGTCTATGAGGCGCTGCGCGTGGTGCTGGACGCGATGGGCGACGACGCGCTCTGGCCCGCCCTGCTGGTGCGCTGGGAACTGGGATTGCTGGACGAGCTGGGCTTCGGCCTCGACCTTTCCAAATGCGCCGCCACCGGCGCGAGGGAGAACCTCGCCTATGTCTCGCCCCGGACCGGCAAGGCCGTCTCCGCCGAGGCCGGAGAGCCCTTCCGCGACAGGCTGTTCCGGCTGCCGTCCTTCCTGCGGGCGGGGGGTGCGGCTCCGCCCGGCGAGGTGATCGCGGGGCTGAAGCTCGCAGGGTTCTTCCTTGCGCGGCACGTCTTCGAGCCGCGGGGCATGCGCCTGCCCGAGCAGCATGACTGGATCATCAGCGCCTTGGCCGAAAGGCCGCATTGAGCGGGCCGGACGGACGCCCTAGATAGGCCCTGTCAGCAGGGAGTGATGCCGATGCTCGGACGATTGAACCACGTGGCGATTGCCGTTCCCGACCTTGCCAAGGGCACAGAGGTCTACCGCGCCATGCTGGGGGCGAAAGTGTCCGCCCCGCAGGCTGAGCCCGCCCATGGCGTGACGGTGGTGTTCGTCGAACTGCCCAACACCAAGATCGAACTGCTGGAGCCCCTGGGAGATGATTCGCCCATCGCAGGCTTTCTCGAGAAGAACCCGTCCGGCGGCATCCACCACGTCTGCTATGAGGTGGCCGACATCCTCGCCGCGCGCGATCACCTGAAGGCGGAAGGCGCGCGCGTGCTGGGCGACGGCAACCCGAAGACCGGCGCCCATGGCAAGCCGGTGCTGTTCCTGCATCCCAAGGATTTCTGCGGCACGCTGGTGGAGCTCGAGCAGGCATGAGCATCGCCAGCGGCATCGCCATCTATTTCGTCGTCTGGTGGATCTGCCTGTTCGCGGTGCTGCCCTTCGGCATCCGCAATGCCCATGAGGCAGGCGAGGCAGTGGAACAGGGCAACGACGAGGGCGCGCCCGTGAAGACACTGCTGCCGCAAAAGCTGCTGGCCACGACGGCACTCGCCATGCTGGTCTTCGCGCTGATCTGGGGCCAGATGAGCTACGGCTGGATCGGCTTCGAGGACATTCCCTTCCTCCGGGACATGCCGACGCACTGAGACTGCCCGCTCACCTCGCAAGAGCCGCAATCCCACGGACGCGGCGGCGCAGGATCTCTGTGCGCCAGGCCATCGCATTGCGAGCGGCGCGAAAAAATTCCTTCCGGCAGGCAACCGGATGCGCGATACTCACGCTGGGGGAGATTTGTCTCTCTCGGGACAAAGACAGAATGATCCGGCCACTCCAGTGGATTGCCCCCCGGCGGGGTGGCCGGACGTTCTGGATGAGCGGCCAGCCAGCCCACATGGCCCGCGCAACCCCCGCCTGCCGGTTGAATACGGCCAGTCAATTCCTTGTCCGCTCCGGCCGCCTGCTGTAGAGACCGATCCCGCGCGGCGGGCGTGGCGGAACGGTAGACGCAGCGGACTTAAAATCCGCTTCTCGTATGAGAGTGTGGGTTCGATTCCCACCGCCCGCACCAGCGCCGTTGCGAAGAAAGCCCGCATAAGTAGAGAAAAACTCCACTTTCGGCGGCCCGTGTGGCGGCAAGGCGGCATTCACGCGATTGCGCGGCACGTCTGCCTGATTCTGCGCGCGCCTGCGACATGCTGACGCCCCTTTTGTGCTGTCTCTGGGCGGCAGAGAGGGAGCCAGCCATGAAGGTGATCGAAGTCGTTGTGCTCTTGGGGGCGCATTGTATCAGCCCGGTGGAGAACACCGCCGCTGTGACCGAAGTCGGCAAGGTGCAATGCGCGGTGGTGATCGAGAAGGACACTGCTGCGGGCACCTTCCGGATCATCCCTGCCGGCGCATCCAGCACACCCGAGGTGGCAGC
>CAIYXE010000212.1 GCA_903930095.1 uncultured Hyphomicrobiales bacterium | reverse complement strand
GGCTCCCTCACCGTAACGGCGGCGGATGCGCAGGCGGGAGAGGTCGTGAACACAGCCACCGCTGACAGCAACGAGACGCCGCCAGCCGAGGACACGCTCTCCGTCCCCGTCGTGAAGCCCTCAGGCAAGACGACCCTCACCAAGACGGCACAGGTCACCACCGTGAAGCGTGGTGAGCGGGTGCCCTATGTGATCCTCGCGCAAGGCGTGGGCTTCTCGCCCGCCCGCATCGTGGACATCATGCCGCCGGGCTTTGCCTATGACGAGGGCAGCGCGCGCGCCAATGGGGTGCAGGTGACGCCCGCCATCGATGGCCGCACACTCACCTTCGATGGGCTGACGCCAGACAAGGGCAGATCAGGCTGGAGCTCACGCTGGTTGCCACCATCACGGCCGCCCTCGGCAGCAACGTCAACCAGGCGCAGCTCATCAATCCGGCGACCGGAGGCGTCGTTGCGTCGTCCCGCGCCCGGGTCACCATCCTCGAAGAGGCGGTGTTCGACTGCTCGGACGTGATCGGCAAGGTCTTCGACGACAAGAACCGCAACGGCTACCAGGACGAGGGCGAGCCGGGATTACCGGGCGTGCGGCTTGCCACCGTGCGCGGCCTGCTCGTCACCACTGATCCATACGGCCGCTTCTCCATCGCCTGCGCCGACATTCCGGATGCCGGCATCGGCAGCAATTTCATCGTCAAGCTCGACGTGCGCACGCTGCCCTCGGGCTATCGCGTCACCACCGAAAACCCGCGCCGGGTGCGCCTCACGGCTGGCAAGGTGGTGAAGCTCAATTTCGGCGCCGCCATCAACAGGCTGGTGAAGCTCGACCTCAATGACAAGGTATTCGAGCCTCAGGCCGCCACGCTGAAGCCCAAGTGGCAGGCGGGCCTCGACAGGCTGGTGAGCGCGCTGGGGGCGGAGCCCTCGAGCCTGCGCATCACCTATGTGGGCGAGAACGGAAAGCTCGCCCGCGCCCGCCTCGCCTTCGTCACGCGCGAGATCGAGCGGCGCTGGAAGGCATCGGGCGGCGGCTATCGCCTGCCGATTGAAACGCGCATCGTGCCGCCAGCCGGAAAGGCCGCGGAATGAGCGCCCTCCGCACCCTCCGCTCTGTCTCGCTTGCGGCACTCTGCCTTGCGGCCAGCCTCTCCTGCGCGCAGGCGGGGCAGGGCGATGATGAGCTCTTCTCCATCAGCGTTGATGGCGAGCAGGTCGTGGGCACGCCGCCCAAGGACGCTCAGGATGAGGCCTCCCCCGCCGATATCCAGGTGAAGTATGACGGGCTCGGCGTGGCCCCCATCCTCAACGTCGCCACCGCCAATTCCCGCCGCTCCTTCGCGGTGGGGGACGAGGTTCCCTTCTTCGCCAGCAGCAATTATCCGGCCTTCATCGCCAGGAAGGAAATCCGCATCTTCGCCACCGGCCGCCACGCCGCGGCGGCTCCCGTGGCGGTGGTGAAGGTTGATGGAACTAGCCGCGCCACATGGGTGATGCCGCCTGCAGAGGACACCGCAG
>CAIYXE010000211.1 GCA_903930095.1 uncultured Hyphomicrobiales bacterium | reverse complement strand
GCAGCAAGGGAGGCGATGATGGTGCGGCGTGTGGGCATGGCGGTTGCTCCGGTTGTTGTGGCCGGGGGTGTAGTTCGGCGGGCCGGGGCAGGCAAGTCACTTCCCCGGCACGGGCGCTGCCCTGATTTCGCCTTGTTGTCTGGCATTCAGACTTGTGGCGGGGCCATCGCAATGCCCCCTTACTTTTGTCACCTCCGCCCGGCAAAAAGGAACCGACGCGAGAGCGGGCGCGTTGTGCGTCCCGCGCAAACTGAGCGGAGCTGCCGAATGAAATTTGCCCCCATGATGCATGCGAGCCTGACGGCGCTGGCGCTGTTCGCCATTGCGGCCGGAACGTCCCGGGCCGATGAGCCCGAACCGCTGCCCGCATCCATTCTGGCGCAGGCTGAAACCGGGGCGCCGGCGGCCGACGCCGACCAGATCCGGAAATTCCTGGGCGGCGGGCGCGACCTTTCCCGGCTGGATGACGCGCGTCTCCAGCAGCGCCTGACGCGCGCCAAGCGCTTCCAGCAGGTGGAGGGCCTTCCCGGAGACATCGCTGGCGAACTGGAGCAGGAGATCGCCCAGATCAACGCCGAGATCGAACGCCGGCAGCAGGCTGCCGCCGAACCGCCGGCAGCCGAGCCCGAGCCGCCACCGCCCCAGCCCGAGCCGCAGCCAGAGCCGCAGCAGCAGGCACAGCCGGAAGCACCGCCGCCGCAGCCCGAGCCACAGCCGGAGCCGCAGCCGGAGCCGCAGCCGGAGCCGCAGCAGCAGGCACAGCCGGAAGCCCCGCCGCCGCAGCCCGAGACCGTCCAGCAGACCCAGCCGGAGCCCGCTCCGGAGGCGGCACAGCCTCAGGCTGATGATGAGGTGGCCCGCTTCCTCCAGTCCGTGAGGCCCGCATCCGAGCTGAGCGAGGACGAACTCCGCCGCCAGATGCAGCAGGCGCGTGCGCTTGCAGAGACCAAGGGCCTTCCAAAGGAGCAGCGCCAGGCCCTGCGCGACGTGATCCGTGACGCCCGGGCCGTGCTCAACGGCAAGGGTGAGGATGATGCGGCCAGCGCCGGAACGGCGCCCGCGACCCAAGCTGAGCCAGAGGCCCAGCCAGAGCCGCAGCCAGAGACCCAGCCTGAGCCCCAGCAGCAGCCACAGGCCGCCAAGGTCGACCCGGCCCTGGAACGCCAGGCGCGCGACATCCTCAGCGACAATACGAATGTCCGTGAACTGAGCAGGCGCGAGCTTCGCCAGCGGCTGTCCGGCATGCGTGACCTGCTCGCCAGCGACCGTCTCTCGCCTGAAACGCGCGAGGCGCTGCGCAGCAAGCTGGCCGCCGAACGCCAGATCCTGCGCCGCGATGTGAGCGGCAAGGAGGAGCCCGAGGCGCCCGCGCAAACCGCTGGCGGCAACACCAACGTGATCATCAACAACAACAACACGACCATCACCAACAATGACCTGCGGCTGGTCCTGCGTGACCAGCGCCCGCCCGAGGAACTCGATGACGAGGAGCTCGTCCGCCGCATCGACATCTATCGCGAGATCGTGCGTGATGATCGCTATGAGGAGGCCGAACGCCGCGACTGGCGCCGCGCCCTGGAGCGTGACCGCCGCTACCTGCGGCGGCAGATGCTGGAGGAGCGCCAGGCCCGCGCCGAGCGCCTCCGCTCCGGCCAGATCCAGTTCGATATCGTGATCGGTGGCGACTATGACCCCGAGGCCGATTATCGCGATGACGTCTTCGCCGCGGAGGTGGAGGATGAAGAGCTGGCCGATGTGCTCGCCGCCCCGCCGCGCCGCAAGATCGATCGCCGCTATTCGGTGGAGGAGTTCGAGCGCATTCCGGAAGCGCGCGAGGCCATGGCCCGCATCGAGATCGATACCGTGCACTTCGGCTTCGGCGAGGGCTTCCTGCGCGAGGAGGAGATCGACAAGCTCGACCGCATCGCGGTGGTGCTGGAGAAGGTGCTTGCCAAGAATCCCGACGAGGTGTTCCTGCTGGAAGGCCACACTGACGCCGTGGGCTCCAACGCCGCGAACCTCGCCCTCTCCCGCGAGCGTGCGCTTGCGGTGAAGGAGGCGCTCACCACCTACTACGTTATCCCGGCCGAGAACCTGCGAACGGCTGGCCTGGGTGAGCGCTACCTGAAGATTCCGACAACTCTTCCGGAGGCTGAGAACCGCCGCGTGTCGCTTGCCCGCATCACGCCGCTGGTGGGCGAGATGGACTGACGCCGGAGCTTGAGCTTGCATGTGGACCGGGCCGCCGCTATACGGCGGCCCATTCCATTCAAGATCAATGACAAGGGGACATTCATGGCCACCGAACGCACTTTCTCGATCATCAAGCCGGACGCCACGCGCCGCAACCTGACGGGCGCCATCAACGCCAAGATCGAGGGCGCAGGCCTGCGCATCGTGGCACAGAAGCGCGTGAAGTGGGGCAAGGCGGAAGCAGAAGCCTTCTACGGCGTGCATAGGGAGCGCCCCTTCTTCAACGACCTGGTGAGCTTCATGATGTCCGGCCCCATCGTGGTGCAGGTGCTGGAAGGCGACAACGCGGTTGCCAAGTACCGTGAAGTGATGGGCGCCACCAACCCGGCCAATGCCGCGGCCGGCACCATCCGCAAGGAATTCGCGGAATCGATCGAGGCCAACTCGGTGCACGGCTCTGACTCGGCTGAGAACGCCGGGATCGAGATCGCCCAGGTGTTCAAGCCCGAAGAGATCGTCGGCTAAGCAACGCCGGTGTGGACCGCCCTCTACGTCGCCTCGATCGTCGCCGTGAACTGGATGTTCACGGCGATTCCACCTTGGCCGACGCCGCTGGGCGACCTCTACCTCGCCACTCTCGTGGTCGGCTTCGTGTTCGTGCTGCGCGACTACGCACAGCGCGAGGCCGGCCACGCCGTTCTCGCCGCAACGGTGGCGGGCGGCGTGCTCACCTGGTTCATTGTGGAACCCGCCATCGCTGTCGCCTCGGTCACCGCCTTCATGCTGTCGGAGATGGTGGACTGGGGTGTCTATTCCTTCCTGCGCCGGCCACTGTCCCAGCGCATCCTGATCTCCAGCCTCATCTCCGTGCCGCTTGACACGCTGGCCTTCCAGTATCTCGCGGGCTACCTCACCCCCGCGGCCTTCCTCACCGAAATCGCCAGCAAGGCCGTGGGCGTGCTGCTGGTGTGGTATCTTCTGCACCTGCGTGACCGGAAGCTGGCGCTCGCCGCCTGAACTCACGCCTTCTCTTTTTGTTTGGCGCGCAGGCTGGCGCAGTAGGCCTCGTCGCTGGCCTGCAGCATCTCCTTCAGGCGCTTGAGCTTCAGTTCGAGCTCGTATTCGCTAATCACCTGGTTCTTCAGCTCCGGATTCTCGGCGTGCATCTCCGCCGTCAACTTCTTCAGCTTGGCGGAAATGCGGTTTCGCACGGCATTCTTGGTCTCATGGGTGCGCTCGCAGGGCAGCGGACCCGTCTCTTTCATGCATGTGCCGCTGCGGCGGCAGCGTGCCCTCGGGCAGCGCGCCAGCGGCGCCTCGCGCTCAATCCAGCACGGGTGAAGCATGTAACCTCCTGTCATGTGTTTGCGGTTTGATGGCACCTCACGGCGGGCGCCCGTGGACCACGCCACGGGCGCCCCAGCTTGTGGGAGGAAGGGAATGCCGGAGCCGGGGCTCACGCAATCCAATTGGAAAAAAGGCGCAAGGCGCCCGGTTCATGCGGGGCCGGGCCGTGACGGGGCGGCAAGCCCCCTCTGCCCGGGGGCCCCGCACCCGCTTGCGCGGCGGCGCGGCGTTTGTCGCTTCGGGAAGGCGCTGGTTTACCGTCCCCAAGGGACGCAGTGACTGCCTCGCGGCGCGGAGGTCGTAATGCCCCCGGGTCCCGCCCGTCGCGCCCGGGGAGGGGTGTTGCGTTTCCACCCCACCGCAGGTGCCGCCGGCCCTTCCGCAATACCGAGACGCTGTCGACATCGTCCCCTCCTCTGGGAATGGCCGTTGAGAGGAGTATTAGCGGATGATAGGAAGAAAGTCAAGAATCAGAATTTTTGATTGAACGTTCTGGCGGCAGTCCATACCCTTGTTGGGGGAGGGCTTACAGAATGGAATTTCCTAAGACAGTCAATGCTTCTAGGCTATATCACAAACTCTCCGAG
>CAIYXE010000210.1 GCA_903930095.1 uncultured Hyphomicrobiales bacterium | reverse complement strand
GAGAAGATGCGGCGGGAGCTGGGGGAACTGGGGCTGCTGTGACGCGTTCGCTTCAGACCGGAATGTTGTCGATCAGACGCGTCTTGCCGGCCCAGGCGGCGGCGATGAGGCGCAAGGGTTCGCCGCTGTCTTTCGGGATGGCGAGCGTCTCGGCATTGCGGGCGGCAACGTAGTCGACCTTGAAGCCGAGGGAGGCAAGCTTGCGCGCCGCGGCGCGGGCGGCGGTTTGCGGGTTCGTGCCGGACCGGATGCGATCCGCGGCGTTCATCAGGTACCGGTAGATGGCGAGCGCCTGCTGGCGTTCATCCTGCGACAGGTAGACGTTGCGCGATGACTTGGCGAGGCCATCCTCCTCGCGGACGGTGGGGATGCCGACGACCTGGATGGGGATGTCGAGGTCCTTCGCCATGCGGGTGACGACCTTGAGCTGCTGATAGTCCTTCTCGCCGAACATGGCGTAATCCGCGCCCGTCTGGATGAAGAGCTTGGCGACGACGGTGGCAACGCCATCGAAGAAGTGAGGGCGGAACTTGTCTTCAAGGCCCGCCCTGGCGGGACCCGAGAGCGAGACGGTGGTGGCAAAGCCGTGCGGATACATCTCCCCGGGAGAGGGCAGGAAGATCGCGTGGCATCCGGCCTTGCCGAGCTTGGCGACGTCGCCTGCCTCATCGCGCGGGTATTTGCCGAGGTCTTCATGCGCGGCGAATTGCTTTGGGTTGACGAAGATGGTGGTGATCACGCGGTCAGCACGTTTGAGGCCTTGGGTGACGAGTTCCGTGTGGCCGGAATGGATGGCGCCCATGGTCGGCACCACGGCATAGTTCAAGCCGTGGGCGCGCCAGCGGGCGGTTTCGCGGCGGAGCGCTGCGAGGGTGCGGAGGAGTTTCGGTTTCATGGGCGGGCCCGGCTGACGTCGAGGAACGGAACTTCCTTTACTTCTTCCATGACGAAATATGAATGGGTGCTCTCGACCATCGGCAGGGCGCCGAGCTTGCCGCCGAGGATCTCCCGGTACTCGCCCATGTCGCGCACGCGGATCTTCAGGAGATAGTCGAAGCCGCCGCCCACCATGTGGCATTCGAGGATCTGCTTCACCGGCTTCACCGCGGCGTTGAAGGCGCGGAGCGTCTTCTCATCCGTGGATTTGAGGCTCACCGTCACGAAGACCATCAGCGCATGGCCCAAGGTGCGCGGCGCGAGGTGGGCGTGGTAGCCGGTGATGATCCCCTCCTGCTCCATGCGCCGGATGCGCAGCGTGCAGGGGGTGGGGGAAAGGTGAACGCGCCGCGCGAGCTCCACCACTGGCATTCTGGCGTTCTCCTGGAGGGCGGTGAGGATGGCCATGTCGGTGGCGTCAAGATTCACTACAGATGATGGTTTTTCTGGCATGAAATTCCTGCAAACTCTCAAAAACAACAGAATTCCACCATAGCAGACTTGCAGTTTGGTGAGAAGCACCGTGCGCTTTGTGGCACAAGATATTTCATCATCCAGGAGGTCCGCCCATGACTGCATTGCCCAGCCGCTCTGCCATTGCTGCCAGGCTGTTTGCCGATGAAACCGCCACCGTGCGGGCGCTTGCCGCCGAGGCGGCCCTGTCCGCCGATGACCAGAAGCGGGTGGCGGAACTGGCCAGGCAACTGGTCGCCGCGGTGCGGGCAGGGCGCACGAAGCAGGGCGGCATCGATGCCTTCATGCAGGAGTATTCGCTGTCGTCAGAGGAGGGCGTGGTGCTGATGTGCCTCGCCGAAGCGCTGCTGCGCATTCCCGATGCGGAGACTGCCGACAAGCTGATCGCCGACAAGGTAGGCGGCAAGGACTGGGAGAGCCACCTTGGCCAGTCCGGCTCGCTCTTCGTCAACGCCTCCGCCTGGGGGCTGATGCTGACGGGGCGCTTCGTCGACCTTGGCAAGATGGCGCTGGGCGATGTGGGCTCCTACCTCAAGAAGCTGGTGACGCGCTCGGGCGAGCCCATCATCCGCAATGCCATGAAACAGGCGATGCGCATCATGGGCAAGCAGTTCGTCCTTGGGCGGACGATCGATGAGGCGATGTCGATCGCCGCACCGCTGGAGGCCGAAGGCTATCGCTTCTCCTATGACATGCTGGGCGAGGCCGCCTTCACCATGGAGGATGCCGGGCGCTATCTTGCCTCCTACCGCAATGCGCTGAAGACGCTGGGGGCGAGGACCAAGGGAGCCGACATCTTCGCCCGCGCCTCGATCTCCGTGAAGCTCTCCGCACTTCACCCGCGCTATGAGGAAAAGCAGGAGGCCCGCGTGATGGCGGAACTTCTGCCGCGCGTGGCCGATCTGGCAGTTGAGGCCAAGGCCCTGAACGTGGGCCTCACCATCGATGCGGAGGAGGTGAACCGGCTGGACCTGTCGCTCGAACTCTTCGGCAGGCTGGCGCAGGATGAGCGCCTCACGGGCTGGAACGGGCTGGGGCTTGCGGTGCAGGCCTATTCGAAGCGCGCGAAGCCGGTGCTGGAGTGGCTGGCGAAACTCGCGGAAGAGACGGGCCGCGTGATCCCCGTGCGCCTCGTCAAGGGAGCCTATTGGGACACCGAGGTGAAGCGCACGCAGGAGCAGGGCTTCGAGGCCTATCCGCTGTTCACCCGCAAGGTTTCGACCGATGTCAGCTACCTGGCCTGCGCGCGTTACCTGCTGGCCCGGCGGGACGTGTTCTACCCGCAATTCGCCACGCACAATGCGCATTCCCTTGCGGCGATTTCCGTCATGGCGGGCAATGACCGGCGCTTCGAGTTCCAGCGCCTGCATGGCATGGGGCAGGCGCTTTATGAGCAGGTGGTGGGCAAGGACAAGCTGAACCAGCCCTGCCGGATCTATGCGCCGGTGGGAAGCCATGAGGATCTGCTGGCCTATCTGGTGCGGCGTTTGCTGGAGAATGGCGCCAACACCTCCTTCGTCAACCGCCTGGCCGATGACGAGGCGCCGATTGCCGACATCATCGCGGAGCCTGTGGCGGAGGTGGGAAAGCTCACGGAAATCCAGCATCCGAAGATTCCGCTGCCGCGCAATCTTTTCCCGGGCCGCGCAAACTCCCGGGGGATGGCGCTGTGGGATGACGCCACCAGGGAGGGGCTCGTCTCCGGCATGGCTGCGGCCTTGCGCGCGCCCATCGAGGCCACTGCACTGGTCGATGGCATGGCGCTGAAGAGTGGCCCTGTGCGGACCATCACCTCGCCCGCAGATCGCTCCATCCATGTGGGCCGCGTGTGGGAGGCGGACGAGGCTGCCGTCGCGCGGGCCATGGACAGTGCTTCGGCCGCGCAAGCCGCGTGGGACCTGCTGCGGGGTGCCGCGCGCGCGGCGATGCTTGAGAGGGCGGCGGATCTTTATGAAGCCGCGACGGCGCGCCTTTCCGCACTGCTGGTGCGCGAGGCTGGCAAGACCATGGAGAATGCCATTGCGGATATCCGCGAGGCAGTCGACTTCCTGCGCTTTTATGCCCAGCAGGCGCGGGTGGAGTTCGAAAGCCCGGTGCTGCTGCCGGGGCCCACGGGCGAGCGGAACGAAATGTCGCTGCATGGGCGCGGCGTCTTTGCCTGCATTTCGCCTTGGAATTTTCCGCTGGCGATCTTCTCAGGCCAGGTGGCGGCGGCACTTGCCGCCGGCAATGCCGTGGTGGCGAAGCCCGCGGAGCAGACGCCGCTTGTCGCGTTTGAAGCCGTCAGGCTGCTGCATGAGGCCGGTGTTCCGAAGAATGTGCTGCAGTTCCTGCCCGGTGATGGCGCGCGCATCGGCAAGGTTCTGCTGGCCCATCCGGCCTTGTCGGGCGTGGCCTTTACCGGCTCGAATGAAACGGCGGCGATCATCAACCGCTCACTGGCGGCGCGCGATGGGGCGATCCCCGCGCTCATCGCGGAAACGGGCGGCATGAATGCGATGATCGTTGATTCCTCCGCCTTGCCCGAACAGGCGGTGCGCGACGTGCTGGCCTCCGCCTTCGACAGCGCGGGCCAGCGCTGCTCGGCTGCACGGCTGCTGTTCGTGCAGGAGGATGTGGCAGACCGCGTCATCACCATGCTGAAGGGGGCGATGGCGGAGCTGAAGCTGGGTGACCCCATGGATTATGCCACCGACATCGGCCCGGTGATCGACGAGGATGCGCGCCAGGTTCTGGACGCGCACAAGGCGCGGATGACGGCGGAGGCAAAGACCATCCTCGACATGGAACTGCCTCCCGACTGCGCGATGGGCACATTCGTGTCGCCTGCGGCCTATGAGATTTCATCGGTGTCGAGCCTCAAGCGCGAGGTGTTCGGCCCCGTGCTGCATGTGGTGCGCTTTTCCGGCGACAAACTGGCGGATGTGTGCACGGCGCTGAACGGCACAGGCTTCGGACTGACGCTGGGTGTCCACACGCGGATCGAGCGCACGGCAGCCGAAATTCGCCGCCGCATGCGGGTGGGAAATATCTATGTGAACCGCAACCAGATCGGTGCGGTGGTG
>CAIYXE010000209.1 GCA_903930095.1 uncultured Hyphomicrobiales bacterium | reverse complement strand
GACGGCAGCAGCCCGTTCATCACGGTGGCGCGCGCGGGCGCGCAGAGCGGGCTCGTCGAATAGGCGTTCTCGAACACCACCCCTTCCGAAGCGAGGCGTGAGAGGTTCGGCGTCCTGACCAGCGGATGCCCATGGAAGGGAAGGAATTGCGCGGCCAGCTGGTCCGCCATGACGAAGAGGATGTTGGGTTTTGAATCTGGCATGGCCGCAGCCTATATTCCGGCTGGCACGACATGAAAACCATTCTTCTGGCACTGATCCGTTTCTATCAGCTGACGCTTTCGGCCCTCATCGGCCGCCGCTGCCGCTATCTGCCGACGTGTTCGGACTATGCCAGTGAGGCAATCCGCAGGCACGGGCCCTCGCGCGGCGTGGCCCTCGGCGTCGCGCGCATCTGCCGCTGCCACCCCTGGGGCCAGTCGGGCTTCGACCCCGTGCCGCACAGCTACGAAGGACCTGTGTGGCGCATGCCGGATCCGCCAAACGAAAAAGGGGCTCCGGAGAGCCCCTCGCAGCCGAAGTGATCGCGGCGCTCAGATGCTGAAGGCGTAGTTCACGCCGAGGCGGATCGTGTGCATGACCTCGATATCTTGCTCGAAGGTGACCGGATCGCTCTCGTCGCCCACCTCGAATTCCATGTCGTCGAGCGACAGGTAGAGATACTCCAGGCCCAACGAGACGTTCTGCGTCACGGCGACGTCGACGCCCGCACCCATCGTCCAGCCCTCGGCCCAGTCATTGTCGTTGCCGGAAATGTCCGTGAGATCGTCATCGATGTTGAAGGTCATTTCCGCCGTGGCGAAGCCGCCGGTTACATAGAACATCGCGCTGCCCATGGTGTAGCCGGCGCGGGCGCGGATCGTGGCAAGGTTCGGCATCTCGATGTTGGCCGAGTTACCGGCATCCCGCCCGATTTCGGAGTCCGTACTGAAGGACCAGTCCGCCACCGCGCCGAACAGCCAGCCGTCCATCACATAGTCCACGCCGGCCCGCAGGCCAAAAGCGGCCACGCTGCCGTCGAGATAGCCGTCGGACGGATCGGTCACATCCGCCTCGCGATAGTTGCTCTTCTGGATGTTGACCCCGCCGAATGCACCAAGATAGACCTCGAAATCCGAGGAGCGGAATTCCGGCGGCATGCCGTTGTCGGCCGCTGCGGCAGGACCGGCTCCGGCGGCCGTGCTGGCCAGCAGAGCGAAAAGCAAAAGGGAACGTCTCAAGAAAGCCTCCATCGGGTGGTTTGCATGGCAATACGCGATGATGATGCAATCTTAACGTTAATCTCAGGTTACCATCAAAAGGCGAAAAATTGCCCGAAACATCGCCTTGACCCGTGGCTGCCTGCCCACTAAACCCCGCCCCGCAAACTAAACCATTGATTTCGCTTACCCGCCTCGTATGCGGGAGTGAGCAGGAGGATGCGATATGATCACCTTGACCTTCCCCGATGGCGCCAGCCGCCAGGCCGATGCCGGGGTTTCCGCCCGCGATGTGGCGGCAGGCATTTCCAAGTCGCTTGAGAAGAAGGCCGTCGCCGCCATCGTCAACGGCACGCTCGTCGACCTCGCCGATCCCATCACCACGGATTCCGCGCTGCGCATTCTCACGCGTGATGACCCGGAGGCGTTGGAACTCATCCGCCACGATTGCGCCCATGTGCTGGCCGAAGCCGTGCAGGAACTTTTTCCTGGCACGCAGGTCACCATCGGCCCCGTCATCGAGAACG
>CAIYXE010000208.1 GCA_903930095.1 uncultured Hyphomicrobiales bacterium | reverse complement strand
GCGCCCAGCACCATGGCCGCCGTGGTCATCAGGATGGGCCTCAGCCGCAGCCGCGACGCCTCGATGATCGCGGCGGTGCGCTCGATGCCTTCCTGCTGCAGCTTGTTGGCGAAGTCGACGATCAGGATGCCGTGCTTGGTGATGAGGCCGATCAGCGTGACGAGCCCGATCTGCGAATAGACGTTGAGCGTGCCCCCGGTGAGCCACAGGGCTAGCAGCGCGCCCGTCATCGACAGCGGCACCGAGACCATGATCATGACCGGATCGCGGAAGCTTTCGAACTGCGCGGCGAGCACGAGGTAGATGAAGGCCAGCGCCATGAGGAAGACGAGTGCGAGGTTGGAGCTCGCATCCCTGAACTCGCGCGCCTGGCCGGTGAGGTCGGTGAGGGTGTCCTGCGGCAGCACCTCGGCCGCCGCCTGGTTCACCGCGGCGATCGCCTCTCCCAGCGTGTAGCCCGGCGCCAGATTGGCCTCGATGGTGATGGCGCGCAGCTGGTTGAAGCGGCGCAGGTCGCGCGGGGCCACCGTCACCCGGGCGCTGACGATGTTGGAGAGCTGCACCATCTGCCCGTCCTTGCCGCGCACGAAAATACGGTTCAGCGTATCGGGCGAGGTGCGCTCCTCCGGCGGCAGCGCCACCGTCACGTCATACTGCTCGGAGCCGATCTGGAAGGTCGAGACGTTGCGCCCGCCGAGCAGGGTTTCCAGCGTACGCCCGATGACGGAAATGTCGAGGCCCAGGTCCGCCACCCGGTTGCGGTCGATCTCGACCTCCACTTCGGGCTTGTTGAGCCGCATGTCGGTGTCGATGTCGGCAAGGCCCGGATTGTCCTTCAGGCGCTCCACCAGCTGGTTGGCCAGCGCGTTGATCTCCTCGTAGGAGGCCGAGGACTGGATGACGAACTGGAAGGGCTTGCCGAAACCGCGCGTGCCGAGCGAGCCCGGGTTGGAGGCGAAGGCCTGCACGCCCGCCACCTTGCGGAGCTTCGGCAGCAGAGACTGCGTCATCTGCTGCTGGGATACCTCGCGCTCCGACCAGTCCTTCAGCCGCGCGAAGGAGAGGAAACGCGTGACCTCCGAAGGGCCCACGATCATCAGGTAGGACCGGAGCTCCGGCACCTCCGCCAGGAGTGCTTCCACCTGGCTGGCATAGCGCTGGGTGTAGCCGAAGCTCGCGCCCTCGGGCGCTGAGCCGTTGATGATGATGGTGCCGCGGTCCTCCGTGGGCGAGAGTTCCGATTTCATCTGCGTGAACAGCCAGCCACCGGCCACCCCCACGCCAAGCCCGATGAACAGCACCAGCCAGCGCAGCTTGAGGGCGAAGGACAGGCTGGCGCGATAGCCGCGCTCGAGGCCGCCAAGTGTGCCCTCCACGATGCGGGCGAAGATGTTGCGGCGTTCTGAGTGCTTGAGCAGCTTGGAGCACATCATCGGCGTCAGGGTGAGCGCCACGAAGCCCGAGACGATGACGGCGCCCGCCAGCGTCACCGCGAATTCGAGGAACAGCCTTCCGGTGCGCCCCGGCGTGAAGGCGATGGGCGCATAGACGGCGGCGAGCGTCAGCGTCATGGCGATGACGGCAAAGCCGATCTCGCGCGCGCCCTTGATGGCCGCGGCGAAGGGCTCCATGCCCTCCTCGATGTGGCGGTAGATGTTCTCCAGCACCACGATGGCATCGTCCACAACGAGGCCGATGGCCAGCACCATGGCAAGCAGCGTCAGCGTGTTCACGGTGAGCCCGGCTGCATACATGATGGCGAAGGTGGCGATCAGCGAGACGGGGATCGTCACGATGGGGATCAGTGCGGCGCGGAAGGAATGCAGGAACAGCAGGATGATGAGCAGCACGAGGCCGATGGCCTCGAGGATGGTGATGAACACGTTGCGGATGGAGCGGTCGATGAATACGGTGGAGTCAAAACCGACAGCGATCGAGGTTGCCTCGGGCAGCTCCGCGTTGATGCGCGGCAGCAGCGCGTTCACCGCGCGCGCCACGTCGAGCGGATTGGCCACCGCCGTCTTGACGACACCGACCGAGATGGCGGTGGTGCCGTTATAGCGGCTTTCGCGGCGCACATCCGCCGTGCCGAGCTCGACCCGCGCCACATCGCCCAGCCGCACCTGCAGCCCGCCACCCTCCTTCAGCACGATCTGGGAGAACTCCTCCGCGGTACCGAGCGCGGTACGCGAGAGCACGGTGAATTCGCGGTCGACGCTTTCGATGCGGCCCGCCGGAATATCGGCGTTCTGGTTGCGGATGGCGCTTTCAACATCCTGCACGGTGAGGCCGTGGCCCGCCAGCCGCGCCGTGTCGATCCACACCCGCATCGCATAGCGGCGCTCGCCGTTGATCGTGACATCGGCCACGCCGTCGAGGTTCTTGAAGCGGTTCACCACGAAGCGGTCGATGTAGTCGGTGATCTCGGCCGCATCCATCGTCTCTGACTGCATGACGAGGAACATGATGGGCTGGGCATCCGCCTCGACCTTGGCGATGTTGGGTTCGGTGATCTCGTCCGGCAATTGCTGGCGCACGCGGCTGACCCGGTCGCGCACGTCGCTCGTTGCGGCATCGATGTTGACGGTGGAGCGGAAGCGGACGGTGATGCGGCTTTGTTCGGCGCGCGAGGTGGACTCGATCGTATCGATCCCCTCAATGCCGGCGAGCGAGCCTTCCAGCACCTGCGTCACCTGTGACTCGATGATCTCGGCTGAGGCGCCGGGATAGCTGGTCTGCACGGTGACCTGCGGCTCATCGATGTTCGGGAATTCGCGGATCGTCAGCCGCTGAAAGGACATGAGCCCCGCCAGAACCAGAACAAGGCTCAGGACGGTGGCGAAGACCGGGCGCCGGATGCAGAGTTCGGTGATGCCCATCGCCGCTACTCGACCGCAGCCGCAGCCGGGACGGCCTCAACCTCGGCGCCGTCGGACAGCCTGGCATTGCCCGCCGTGACCACCATGTCGCCCGCGGCCACGCCCTCGCGCACCTCAACCTTGCCATCGAGGCGCTTGCCGATGCTGACGCGCACCTCGCGCACCTTGTTGCCGTCGAGTGCATAGACCAGCGCGCCCTGGCCCCGCTGCACGATGGCGGATTCGGGCACCACCACCGCCTCCCGCGCCGGCCCCCTGACCGTCACCCGCACGAGCAGGCCGGGCCGCAGCCGCATGTCCTTGTTGTCGAGCTCGGCCCGGACCTGCAGGGCCCGGCCATTGACGTCGATCACCGGATTGAGCGCCGAGACGGTGGCCGTGAAGCGCTCGCCCGGCAGGGCATCGGCGCTCAGTTCCACTTCGCTTGCGGCGGCGGCGGCGGCCTGCTGCAGTTCGGGCACGGAGAAGCTCGCCTGCAGCCGCTCCACCTTGTCGAGCTGCACAAGCGGCGTTCCGGCAGTCACATAGGCGCCCTCCGAGATCGCGCGGAAACCGAGCGTGCCGGAGAAGGGTGCCGCAATGGTGAGCTTGGCGAGCCTCACCTCGGCGGATTCGACCGCGGCGCGGGCCACGTCACGCGTCGAGAGCGCCTCCTCATAGGCGCTCTCGGCGACGTTGCCGCTCAGGCGGAGCTTCTGGTTGCGGCTGTAGTTCGCCTCCGCCAGCCGGAGCCGCGCCTGCGCCTCGACCAGGTCCGACATGGCGAGATCCGTGTCGAGCTGGAACAGCGGTGTTCCGGCTGCAACGGCAGCGCCGTCCTCGAACAGCACCTTCGCGACCCGCCCGCTGGTTTCGGGCGCAATGGCGACGCTTTCATCCGCGAGAAGCGTGCCGATGGCGGAGATGTCATCACTCAATCGTAACGTCATGGCGGGCGCGGTTTCAACCGGGGCGGGCCCCCGGCCCGGCCGCGCGCCGCCCGCACGCGCCGCAGGCTCGCCCTTCACCGCCACGGCCTGAAGGCCGGTCAGCGCGGCAAGATCGATGCCGGAGTGGCGCACGCCGAAGGCAGCAGCCGCCACCAGCACCACGCCCGCGAGCAGAAGAGCCCACATTCTCATGAATTCACGCACCTTTCGGGCGGAGACCCTAGGAGGGTTTGTCCGCCAGTTCCATATACGTCCGCGTCATGCGGCCGGACCGGAGACGATTCGGCATGGCCCATTCCGTCTGGTGTGGCGGTTTCAGGCTTGGCTTCGCGCCAGAAGCCGCGATATGTGCAGGTCCCGTTGCCCAGTCAAGGAAGGATCCCGCCCATGAAGACCCGCGCCGCCGTCGCCTTTGCCGCCGGAAAGCCGCTCGAGATCGTGGATGTGGACCTCGAGGGCCCTAAGGCAGGCGAGGTCCTCGTCGAGGTGAAGGCCACGGGCGTGTGCCACACCGACGAATTCACCCTCTCGGGAGCCGATCCCGAAGGGCTGTTCCCGGCGATCCTCGGGCATGAGGGGGCAGGTGTGGTGGTCGATGTCGGGCCGGGCGTCACCTCGGTGAAGGCGGGCGATCATGTGATCCCGCTCTACACGCCCGAATGCCGCCAGTGCCCGTCCTGCCTGTCGCGCAAGACCAATCTCTGCACCGCGATCCGCGCCACGCAAGGCCAGGGGCTGATGCCGGACGGCACCTCGCGCTTTTCCTACAAGGGCCAGAAGGTGCACCACTACATGGGCTGCTCCACCTTCTCCAATTACACCGTGCTGCCGGAGATTGCCCTGGCCAAGGTCAACCCCGCCGCGCCTTTCGACAAGATCTGCTATATCGGCTGCGGCGTGACGACGGGCGTCGGTGCGGTCATCAACACCGCGCAAGTGGAGGCAGGCGCCACCGCCATCGTCTTCGGGCTGGGCGGCATCGGCCTCAACGTCATCCAGGGCCTGAAGCTCGCGGGCGCCGACATGATCATCGGCGTCGACATCAACCCCGCCCGCAAGGCGTGGGGCGAGCGCTTCGGCATGACCCATTTCGTGAACCCCTCGGATGTCGAAGGCGACATCGTCCCCCATCTCGTCAACATGACGAAGCGCGGCGCGGACCAGATCGGCGGCGCCGACTACACCTTCGACTGCACCGGCAATGTGAAGGTGATGCGCATCGCACTCGAGGCCAGCCACAGGGGCTGGGGCCAGTCGATCGTCATCGGCGTGGCGGGCGCCGGCCAGGAAATCGCCACGCGCCCGTTCCAGCTCGTCACCGGCCGCGTCTGGAAGGGCACGGCCTTCGGCGGCGCGCGCGGGCGAACCGATGTCCCGAAGATCGTCGACTGGTACATGTCGGGCAAGATCGAGATTGATCCGATGATCACCCACACCATGCCGCTCGACGACATCAACAAGGCCTTCGAGCTGATGCATGAGGGCAAGTCGATCCGCAGCGTGATCCTGTTCTGATGCCGCTCGCAACAAAGTCGCTGTGGAAATCCCATGGCGGAACGCAGGGCGTCTACACCCATGATTCGGACGCCTGCGCCTGCCCCATGACCTTCGCGGTCTTCGTGCCGCCGCATGAGCCGGGCAGCAGGCTTCCCGTGCTGTGGTACCTCTCCGGCCTGACCTGCACCCATGCCAATGTCATGGAGAAGGGCGAATACCGTCAGGCCGCCGCCGATCACGGCGTGATCATCGTCTGCCCGGACACCAGCCCGCGCGGCGAGGGTGTTCCGGATGTGCCCGATGACTGGAAGCTCGGCTGCGGCGCCGGCTTCTACGTCGACGCGACGGTGGAGCCCTGGGCACGCAACTATCGTATGTTTTCCTATGTGACGGCAGAACTTCCGGCTCTCGTGGCAGCGCATTTCCCGATGGCCGACATGGCGCGTCAGGGCATCTTCGGCCATTCCATGGGCGGGCATGGCGCGCTCGTCGCGGCACTCAGGTCTCCGGGCCGCTACGCAAGCGTCTCTGC
>CAIYXE010000207.1 GCA_903930095.1 uncultured Hyphomicrobiales bacterium | reverse complement strand
GGCGTCAACACCTTCCTGATAGGCGAGAGCCTGATGCGGCAGCAGGACGTTGCCGCCGCGACGCGCGCCATCCTGACCAAGCCATGAGCAAGCTGACCCATCTCGATTCCGCCGGCAACGCCCACATGGTGGACGTTTCGGAGAAGGACGTGACCAGCCGCAGCGCGACGGCGAAGGCCGTGGTTGAGATGCAGCCGGAGACGCTGTCCCTCATTCTTGAAGGCAAGGCGAAGAAAGGCGACGTGATCGCCACGGCGCGCATCGCCGGAATCATGGCGGCGAAAAAGACGCATGAGCTGATCCCGCTCTGCCACCCGCTGATGATCACCAAGGTGACGGTGGATTTCGCGCCCGATGAGCAAGCCTCGGCCATCGAGGTGTCAGCCACCGTGAAGGTCGAGGGCAAGACGGGTGTCGAGATGGAGGCGCTGACCGCCTGCTCGGTTGCCTGCCTGACGCTCTATGACATGTGCAAGGCCGTGGACCGGGGCATGAAGATCACCAATCTGAGGCTCGTCGAAAAGGCGGGCGGAAAATCCGGCCACTTCACCGCGGAGTGAACTGAAATGGCGCTACTGCCCGTCGAGGACGCCCGTGACCGCATCGTGAAGGGCGTGAAGCCGCTGCAGCCTGAGGCGGTCGCGCTGGACAAGGCGCTGGGCCGCGTGCTGGCGAAGCCGCTGAAGGCGATGCGCGACCAGCCGCCTTTCGACGGCTCCGCCATGGACGGCTATGCGGTGATATCGGCGGACCTCGCCGCAACGCCGGTGACGCTGAAGCTCGCCGGCACCTCCGCCGCGGGCCATGGCTTCAAGGGCAGAGTGGCCAGGGGCCATTGCGTGCGCATCTTCACGGGCGCGCCGATGCCCAGGGGGGCCGACGCCGTCCTCATCCAGGAAAACGCCGAGGCAGAAGGGCGCATGGTCAAGGCCCTGCAGCCTGTGAAACCGCAGCAGAACGTGCGCGCCGCGGGCCTCGACTTCCGCCGGGGCGATGGGCTGCTGCCAGCCGGGCTGCGCCTCAACGCCCGCGACATCGGATTGGCTGCAGCGGCCAATGCGGCGGAGCTTTCCGTGCGCCGGCGCCCGCTGGTGGCGCTGATCGCCACGGGCGACGAGCTGGTTCTGCCGGGGGGCAAGCCCGGCGCTGACCAGATCGTTTCCTCCAACAGCCATGCCATCTCGGCGATGGCGCAGCACCTTGGCGCCGAGGTCGTCAATTTCGGGATCGTGGCTGACAATCTGAAGGCCACCGAACGCGCCATTTCCCGCGCCGCCAGGGCCGACATTCTTGTCACCACCGGCGGGGCCTCCGTGGGGGACCATGACTATGTGCAGGAGGCGCTGCGCAATTCGGGTGTGAAGATCGACTTCTGGAAGATCGCCATGCGGCCCGGCAAGCCCTTCATGTATGGCAGGCGCAAGGGACAGCATGTTCTGGGCCTTCCCGGCAATCCGGTCTCGGCACTGGTCTGCGCAAGGCTGTTCCTGAAGCCGCTGATCGACGCGATGCTGGGGCTTGCCGTGGCGGATGATCTGGTGGAGGCGCGGCTCGGCGCAGCCATGAAGGCGAACGACACGCGCCAGGACTATGTGCGCGCCACCCTCAGCGAGGAGCCAGGTGGCGGGCGCGTCGCCACACCCTTCGACAGGCAGGACTCCTCCATGCAGCGCACCTTCCGCGAGGCAAAGGCGCTGATTGTGCGCCCGCCACATGCACCGGCGGCAAGCCAGGGTGACGTCGTAAAAATCTTACGCCTCGACTTCTGAATGATTACGGAATGTAAACACTTGCAGAACTAAATGGGTACGGATATCTATGTTTTGGATTTGTTCCGATTCCGGACAACGAACATCGAGAGAACCGGCCAATGCTGACGCGGAAGCAACTTGAACTTCTCCTCTTCATCAACGAGCGACTGAAGGAGGAAGGTGTTCCGCCCTCCTTCGAGGAAATGAAGGAGGCCCTCAATCTCCAGTCCAAGTCCGGCGTGCACCGGCTGATCGTGGCGCTGGAGGAGCGCGGCTTCCTGCGCCGCA
The DNA here is from genome assembly GCA_903930095.1 of uncultured Hyphomicrobiales bacterium. GTDB lineage: Bacteria > Pseudomonadota > Alphaproteobacteria > Rhizobiales > Aestuariivirgaceae > Aestuariivirga. The sequence goes on along the minus strand of CAIYXE010000207.1, from coordinate 2,868 downwards.
TGCCGAACCGGGCGCGCGCCCTGGAAGTGGTGAAGCTGCCGGACAGCCATTCGCCCAGCCTTGCCGCCAAGAAGGCAACGGGGTTCACGCCCAGCGTCATTCAGGGCAATCTGGGCCGGGTGAAGCCCGTGGCCTCCAGCCAGGACGGGGCGCCGATGGGCGCCATCATTCCCATGATGGGCCGCATCGCCGCGGGCGTGCCGATCTCGGCAATCCAGGACCACACCGCCAACATCACTGTTCCGCCGGAGATGCTGGGCGGCGGCGAGCACTTCGCGCTCGAGGTCAAGGGTGATTCGATGATCGATGCCGGCATATTCGACGGCGACACGGTGATCATCCGCAAGGGCGATACGGCGCATAACGGCGACATCGTGGTGGCCCTCGTCGACGACGAGGAGGCAACCCTCAAGCGCCTGCGCCGCAAGGGCGATTCGGTGGCGCTGGAAGCGGCGAACACCTCCTACGAAACGCGCATCTTCGGGCCGGACCGGGTGCGTGTGCAGGGCCGCCTGGTGGGGCTGATGCGAAAGTACTGAGAGTGGGCGGGCACTCCACTTGGAGGCATGGCGAAATTCGCCTAGCCTGCACCCGGCTTGCTTTTTGAAGGAGTGCCTTGCCCATGAAACTCTACGGAGACCTGCTCTCCCCCTTTGTCCGCATGTCCATGGTCACCGCACATGAGGTGGGGCTGGGGTCGCGCGTTGAGCACATCGTCGAGAACACCAACCCGGCAAAGGTCAATGAACGGCTTGCGGCCCTCTCGCCCATCGGCAAGATCCCGATCCTCGAGACGGACCATGGTCATGGCGTTTATGATTCCCGCGTCATCATGGAGTATCTCTGCCATGTTGCGGGCAATTCGGAACTGATCCCGCATGATGGCGTGAAGCGCTTCCGCGTGCTGACGCTGCAGGCGCTGGGCCAGGGCATGGCCGATGCCGCCGTCGCCTACCGCTATGAAATCGCCGCGCGCCCCAAGGGCCTGCAATGGGAAGACTGGATGGGCCGGGCGCTGGCGCGCATTCACGCCGCGCAGGATGACGTTGAGAACAACTGGATGGACAGCCTGTCCGAGATCACGGTGGGCTCGATCGCCGTGGGCGTCACCCTGGCCTACATCGACTTCCGCATGCCGGATTTCGGCTGGCGCAACGGTCGGCCCAAGCTTGCGGCATGGCATGAGGGCTTCTGCAAGCGTGACAGCATGATCAAGACGGTGATCCCGCCGCGGTGACTGCGGCAAGAGAGCGGCTTGCAACCCTTTCTCCAGAGGCCCAATTACCCGCCATGACCGATGTTGACGTGATCGTGGCGGGTGCCGGACCCGCAGGACTGGCCGCCGCCTGCCTTCTGGCGCTGGATGGACGGCGCGTGGCGCTGGTGGCCAGGAAACAGGGTGATGCGACCGACCCGCGCACCGTGGCACTGATGCAGCCCTCGATCAGGCTTCTCGCGCATCTGGGCCTCTGGCCGGGAACGCTGAAGGACCAGACCGAGCCGCTCCGCAAACTCCGCCTCATCGATGACACGGGGGCGATGTTCAAGGCGCCCACCATCACCTTCGACCCCGTGGAACTGGGCGAGGAGGCCTTCGGCTGGAACTTCCCGCTTCGCCTGCTCATTCCTGCGCTGTTTGCGCGCGCGCGCGAACTCGGTGTGGACCTGACGGACGCCGATGCGGCAGGCGCCCAACCGGTCTCCGGCGCGGTGAGCGTCACCACCACGGATGGGCGCCGCCTGCAGGCGCGCGCCGCCATTGCCGCAGACGGGCGGAACTCCGTCCTCCGCGAGGCCGCGGGCATCCGTACCAACCGCTGGGCCTATGAGCAGACGGCACTTGCCACCAGCTTTGCCCACTCCGGTGCCCATGACGGGATTTCGACCGAGCACCACCGTCAGGCTGGCCCCTTCACCACCGTGCCGATGCCGGGCAACCGTTCCGCCCTCGTCTGGATGGAGCGCCCTGAACGCGCAAGCCAGTTGATGGCGCTGTCCGACGCGGACCTCGCCGCGGAAATCCAGATCGGAACGCATGGCGCTCTTGGCCGCGTCTTCGACATCGGCCCGCGCCGGCTGTTTCCCATGCAGGGGCTGGTGGCGCGCGACTTCGCGAAGAACCGGATCATCCTGATCGGCGAGGCGGCCCATGTGGTGCCGCCGATTGGCGCGCAGGGCCTCAACATGTCACTCCGCGACGCGGCCCAGGCGGCTGACCTGATGGAGGGCGAGGACGACCCCGGCAACGCCGCACTGCTGGCAAAATACGATGCGCTGCGCCGCCGCGACGTGCAGCCGCGCCAGCAGGTGATCGACATGATGAACCGGTCGCTGCTGTCGGGCTTTGTTGCGCTGGAGGCAGGACGTGCGGCGGGGATCAGCCTGCTGCAGCAGTTCGGCCCGCTGCGCCGCGCGGCGATGCAGTATGGCCTGGCCCCCTCCTCCGGGCTGCCGCGCGCGATGCGTCTTGCCTTGCCTGCGGATCAGGGCAGTGCGCCCACCTCGATCGCATAGACGATCAGGGGAATGGTGAGGGCGGAGAGCGTGGTCGTGACGATCACGGCCGTCGAGGCGCCCTCGACATAAGAGCGGTACTGGCTGGCCAGGATGAAGGCGTTGGAGGCCGTCGGCAGGGCGGCCATCATCACCGCCACGTGCAGCCAGAGGGGTGGCGTGCCCGGGACCATGCTCACCACCAGAAATGCGAGAACCGGCTGCACAAAGACTTTCATGCCCGTGACCAGCAGCAGGTCTGGCCCGACGCCCGCAAAGCGCCGCATGCCGACCGTGACGCCCAGCGCGAAGAGTGCGGTTGGGCCCGCCGCGTTCATCAACATTGTCAGCATGGTGCCGAGCCCGCCCGGGGGC
>CAIYXE010000206.1 GCA_903930095.1 uncultured Hyphomicrobiales bacterium | reverse complement strand
CAGGCAGGCAAACTCGACCTGACGTTCCAAGCTCCGGCAACCCCGCCCAGGCAGGCGGCCAAACGTCCCGGAATTCCTGAAACAATGTGGGGCGCGTGTGACCGCACCCCGGTTCATGTCCATGCCGCCCCGGAAAGGGCGGAATGTCCTGCAACGGCGGGCGATATAGGTGAAAACGCGCCGGGGAGCAAGCCTCGCCTCCCTCTCTATCCTATCCCTCTGCCCCACCGCGGAGGGATGGAAGGGTGAGGGGGTGTATCACCAGGCAAGAGACTGAATGGCGGCGCGCGCCGAAAGACCCCCTCACCCTGCCCTCTCCCCCTGCGGGGGCGAGGGATATGGGGTGGCGTATACGCGTTTCGCGTCCACTGCATCGATCGCCGCCTGAACTGCCGCTGTGATGTCCATCTCGGAGGTATCCAGCGTTACGGCATCTTTCGCCGCCACGAGGGGCGAAGTGGCGCGCTGCGAGTCACGCGCGTCTCTTGCGCGGATTTCGGCGAGGACGGCGGTGTAGTCCGCCGAGCCCAGTTCGATCTGGCGGCGGCGGGCGCGGACTTCCGGGCTGGCGGTGATGAAGAGCTTGGCCTCGGCGTCCGGGCAGACCACAGTGCCGATGTCGCGGCCATCCAGGACGGCGCCCGGTTCCCTGCGGGCGAAGCTGCGCTGGACATCGAGCAGGGCGGCGCGAACCTCGGGGATCACCGCCACGATCGAGGCGGCGGCACCCACCGTCTCGCTGCGGAGTTCGGCATCGGTGAAGGAGGTGGGGTCGAGGCTGCGGGCGGCGGCGATGGCGGTTTCGGGGCTGATCGGCTCACCCCCGGCTTTCAGCGCGGCCAGCCCCACCATGCGGTAAAGCGAGCCCGTGTCGAGGAAGTGATAGCCGTAGTGCCGTGCCAGCGCGCGGGCGATGGTGCCCTTGCCGGCGGCGGCCGGGCCATCGACCGCGATGATCATGCCGAGATCTTCGCGCCCATGCCGTTCATCAGGCCGGTGAAGTCCGGAAAGCTGGTGGCGATGAAGCGGCTGTCATCCACCATCGTCTCCGCCGTGGAGGCGAGCCCCATGATGAGGAAGGACATGGCGATGCGGTGGTCCATGTGGGTCGTGACCTTGCCGCCGCCGGGGGCCGTGCCGCCGTCAACCTCCAGCCAGTCACGTCCGGAGCGAGTCGATACACCATTGGCTGCAAGCCCGGCTTCGACGGCGGCGAGACGGTCGCTTTCCTTGACGCGGAGTTCTTCGAGGCCCTCCATGCGGGTTATTCCCTGCGCAAAGGAAGCCGCCACCGAGAGCACGGGATATTCATCGATCATGGACGGCGCGCGGGCGGCCGGGACAGTGATGCCCTTGAGCTTCGAGGCCTTCACATGAAGGTCGCCCACCTCCTCGCCGCCGGCGAGCCGGCGGTTCTCGATGGTGATGTCGCCGCCCATTTCGATGAGCGTGTCGATGAGCCCCGTGCGGGTGGGGTTCAGCATGATGTTCTCGATCACGATGTCCGAGCCCGGCGTGATGAGGGCCGCCACCATGGGGAAGGCGGCGGAGGACGGATCGCCCGGAACGTCGAGATCCTGCGCCTTCAGCTCCTGCTGGCCCTCGATGGTGATGTGGTTGCCATCGGGCTTCTTCTCGACCGAGATCCTGGCGCCGAAGCCCTTGAGCATGCGCTCGGTGTGGTCACGCGTGGGGGTGGGCTCGATCACCGTGGTCTTGCCGGGCGTGTTGAGGCCCGCCAGCAGCACGGCGGACTTCACCTGGGCGGAGGCAACAGGCAAGGTGTAGGTGACGGGCACGGGGTTCCTGGCGCCATGCAGCGTGAGGGGCAGGCGGTTGCCCTCCGCGGTTTCGAACGTGGTGCCGAATGCGCTGAGCGGAACCGTGACGCGGCCCATGGGGCGCTTGGAGAGCGAGGCATCGCCCACGCAGGTGGCGGTCAAGGGTGTGGTCGCCATCAGCCCCATGGCGAGCCGGACGCCGGTGCCGGAATTGCCGAAATCCAGTGGCTGGAACGGGCTTTTCAACCCCGCAACACCCACGCCCTGCACGCGCCACAAGCCATCTGCCCCGCGTTTGGCGTCAGCGCCCAGCGCGGTCATCGCCTTGGCGGTGTTGATCACGTCCTCGGCCTCCAGCAGGCCCTTGATGGTGGTCTCGCCAATGGCTATGGCCCCAAACATCAGGGCGCGGTGCGACATGGACTTGTCGCCCGGCACGCGGATGCGGCCCTTGAGGCCTCGGGCGGCGCGGGAGACGAGGGGAAGGGGTTCGGCTGTATGGTT
>CAIYXE010000205.1 GCA_903930095.1 uncultured Hyphomicrobiales bacterium | reverse complement strand
GTGGCGCGAGTTCCGGCGGCTGAGATCGAGGCCGCCATCATCGAGCAGATTCGCGGCATGCGGCACCTGCCGGAGTTGGTCGTGGCCACGTGGCGCGCCGCCCAGCCGGAATGTGAAGGTTTGGCGGAGGTTGAGTTGCGCGGTGCGCTTGCAGCACTCGATCCGCGCTGGACAGAACTCTTCCCCACCGGGCAGGCGTGCATTATCCAACTGGCATAGGTATCGCCCGATGTTCTAGAGCGGCTGCTGCTCCGGCGCGAACCACCAGCCGTACCACTGCCTCATTCGCATCAAGCATGAGTTGATCCGCTGTCATCCCGGAAGAACCACGCCTTTGCAATCTCGGTGGCCAGGATATATGCGCCGAGAATTGCCACCACAGCGGTCAATTCCAAGACTGACAGAGGTAAGAAGCCGAAGGCTGAACTCAGCTCACCGAGGAACGGGATCGCAAACGTGGCGCTTGCGACGGTAAGGGTTGACCAGAGTAGCAATCGGCTGGGCCGGCTGCGGAAGACAGGCTTTCGGGTCCGCAACACGATTACGACCGCAAGTTCAGTCAAGAGTGAGATCATGAAGCAGGCCGTCTGGAACGTCGCCTCACCCGCCCGGAAGACCCAGAGGAGGATGCCGAAGGTCAGAAGGTCGAAGACCGAGCTGATCAGGCCGAAGACGATCATGAAGCGTTGGATGTCCTTGACATTCCAGCGCTGCGGGCTGGACACCCGTTGGGGATCCACATTGTCACTGGAGATCGCAATAGAGGGCAGATCCGAGAGGAAGTTGTTGAGCAGGATCTGCTTGGCCGCAAGCGGCAGGAATGGCAGGAACGACGTCGCCAGCGCCATGCTGACCATGTTGCCGAAGTTGGCGCTGGTGGTGATTGAGATGTACTTGAGTGTGTTTGCGAAGGTGCGCCTACCATCTTCGACGCCCTCGCGCAGCACGTCCAGATCTCGGCTGAGAAGGATGATGTCCGCACTTTCGCGGGCGACATCCACGGCTTCGGCAACCGAAATGCCAACATCGGCGGCATGAAGGGCCGGTGCATCGTTGATCCCGTCGCCCAGATAGCCAACCGAGTTGCCGGTGCGCTGCAGCGCACGGACGATGCGTTCCTTCTGTTTTGGATCGATCTCGACGAAAAGGTCGGTCCGAGGTGCAAGGTGCCACAGCGCCTCGTCCTTCAACGAGGCCAGTTGCTCACCGGTCAGCATTGACCGGGCATCCCGCCCGACGGCCTCTGCCATGTGGGCGGTCACGTGGCGGTTGTCGCCGCTGATCACCTTGATGGCGATGCCAAGCCGGGCGAGGTTCTCAATCGTCCGCTTCGCCTCAGGCTTCGGCGGATCAAGAAACACCAGGAAGCCACGAAAGACCATATCTCGCTCGTCCTCGCGATCATAGTCGGGCCGCGCGGCAACGCTGCGCGTCGCAAGCGCCAGAACCCGAAATCCTTCCGAACCCTTGGCCCGGAAAACCGCATGGAGTTCAGCGCGCGCGGCGTCATCCATCGGCACCTCCCCGCCGTCGCGGTCGACCGCGGTGCAGATGTCCAGCACATTCGTGAGCGCCCCCTTTGTCACGAACAGGTGTCGCCCGGGCGCTCCATTCTCCGCCACCACGATGGTCAGCCGACGCCGCACGAAATCATATGGAATCTCATCGATCTTGATCAGGCCGCCAGTTGTCAGCGCAGCGCGCTGGCCTGCCTCGACAACGGCCGCGTCGAGGGGATTCTCGATGCCGGTCTCAAGGGCTGCATTGACATAGGCGATCCGGCGCACCTCGTCTGACGGGCGGTTCGCCGTATCGAGCACCTCGCTCAGGATGATGGTGCCTTCAGTCAATGTGCCGGTCTTGTCGGTACAAAGAATGTTCATGCTGCCCAGATTTTCGATTGCATCAAGGCGCCGCACAATCACTCCGCGCTTGCCCATCGCACGGGCGCCTGCAGACAGCGTGACACTGATGATGGCAGGCAGGAGTTCCGGCGAGAGACCCACCGCCAATGCCACTGCAAACAGCAGCGACCCGATGACAGGGCGATCCATAAGCAGGTTCACCGTCAGCACGAACAGGACGATAACCACCATCACGCGGATCAACAGGTAGCCGAATTGCCGCACACCGCGCGCGAAGTCCGTCTCGGGTGGTCGCGCCCGCAATCGTGCAGCGATTACACCGAATTCCGTCCGGCGACCGGTTCGAACGACTAGAACCTTCGCCTTGCCGCTGCGAACTGAGGCCCCGAGAAAGACCATGTTGGTCCGCTCGGCAAGAGGTGCATCTGCGGCGATGATTCCGGGGCGTTTCTCGACCGGAAAGGACTCTCCCGTCATGCTGGATTCGCTGACAAGAAAATCCTGCGCATCGATAACAACTCCGTCCGCAGGGATCAGATTGCCCGCCGACAGGAGGATCACGTCGCCCGGCACGATCAGCTCTACCGGCAGCGCTTGTTCAGCGCCGTCGCGCAGCACCCGGGCAGTGAGGGCCAGGCGTTTCTTCAGCTCCTCGACGGCATTCGAGGCTCGGTATTCCTGAAAGAAACTGAGAAGCGAACTCCCGAGAATGATCGCGAGGATGATCCCGGCATCCACCCATTGCTGCAGGACAAGCGAAAGTGCGGTGGCGAAGGCAAGAATAAGCACCAGCGGGCTTTCGAACTGACGCAACAAAAGTCGCAGCGCGCTCAGCCGGGGCGCATCCTCGACGCTGTTTGGCCCAACGGCCGCGAGTTGCTCGCTGGCGCGATCAGCCGTGATACCACCGACACCACTCCGAAGAGCCGTGGCCAAGGCAGAAGCTTCCTGGCTCCAGTAGCTGTCATCAGGCACAGTATCGGCCATAGGACATTCCTATCTGTGATATTGCGCTTCGGCACGGTCACGTCGCGCGCATACCATAGTTCACAACACTGTGCCGTCGTGCCGTCATGATCTTTCCAGATCAGTTCATTACTATGTTCGGCTCAATTGGGCTCTGTTAGCCCGTGAGAAGAATGCCCCCCGATCTGTCCGGGAGAACCAAGCATAAGTTAGTAACGGGTGCGGTCTCACGAGCATGCCGTGATCTGCGCGCCTGCAACGATGCGGATCTACCAAACCTTTGGATAACCGCCAGTCTGCGATAGCAGGACCTGTTGGTTCAAGCCGAGTGCGTCGGCAATCGCACCAGAATCGATCAAGGCCCAAATCACGGCAGGCAGAGTGTTGCTAGCCGCGAATAGATAGACATTCTGCGAGATGGCGCCCACTGCCGCCGAGGCATGACTTTCACGCAGGGTTGCCGGCGTCATCTTCATCCGGCTGTGGTCCGCAACAAATACCCGCTCCAATGGTGCTTCGCCGACGAAGTCCTGATACCCGGGCTCGCGTAGAAGGTGCGTGGTAGCAGCATGCTGCGGATCGCTGGCCGTAGCGTCGTAGATGTAGGCACCCGATGAAAGCGCCACATAGACATCGGCTTCAGACCGTTCTGAGAATGCCTCCATCAGCGGTATGCCGCCTTTACTTTCTCCATTTGCCAACAGCGGGTTT
>CAIYXE010000204.1 GCA_903930095.1 uncultured Hyphomicrobiales bacterium | reverse complement strand
GCTGACGCCGGGAGGGCTGCTGGTTCTGGGCGGAGCCCCGAAGGTGGGGAAGAGCGACTTCCTCATCAGCCTGCTCGCCCACATGGCGGCCGGCGTGCCGTTCCTCGGCTTCACGCCGCCGCAGCCCCTGCGCGTCTTCTACCTGCAGGCCGAGATCCAGTACCACTACGACAGTTCCCTCGGCGTTGTGATCGAGCGGGTGATGACCGGCAACGGCTCCTGCTACAAGTCTCATGACTTCGCCGCAGCCTGCAGGCGCTTCAAGATCGGCCACATCCGCACCAGGCCATACGCCCCAGACCAACGGAAAGGCGGAACGCTTCATCCAGACCGCGCTTCGCGAATGGGCCTACGCCAGAACATATGCGGACTCCCGCGAACGCTCTGCCGAACTGCCCATCTAGCTTCACAGGTACAATTGGCACAGGCCACACGGCAGCCTAAACCCGCAACCACCCGTCAGCCGGTTCCCCTGGACGCAGGACAACCTGTTGAGGTTCCAAAGCTAGGCATTCATGGCATCGGTGTGAAGTTCCGGGCGGTACGGCCGGGCTGTCGGCGGCAGCGCGCGCAGCAGGAAGTAATCCTGGCCCTGGAGCTGGCGGCGCCATGCGGGGACGATTTCCTTGTAGGCTGCCCATTGCGATGGCGAGGGCTCTGGAAGGTCTGACTTGATCAGCGCGTGAAGGCGGGGCAGGGCGTGGTAGGGCACCATGGGGAACATGTGGTGCTCGATGTGATAGTTCATGTTCCAGTAGATGAAGCGCGAGATCGGGTTCATGTAGACCGTGCGCGAGTTCATGCGGTGGTCGAGCACGTTGTCTGCAAGGCCGCCGTGCTGGAGCAGGCCCGTCATGATGTGGTGCCATGCGCCGTAAAGGCGCGGTGTGCCGACGAGCAGCATCGGCAGCCATGACTGCAGATAGACGGTGAGCGCGATGGTGGCGGCATAGATCAGGAACCAGACGCGCGCCACGGAGATTGCCTTCGACCATTCGGACTCGGGCACATATGTCTGCTCGTCCGTGGTGAGGCTTCCCGTAACGGCGTGCCAGAGCATCTTCGTCATGGCATCGAAGCTGTCCAGTATGCCAAAGGTATTGAGAACCAGCTTGAACAGCACGGGCGGGCGCATCACGGCGATTTCGGGGTCGCGACCGACGATGTAGGTGTCGGTGTGGTGTCGTGTGTGGCTCCAGCGCCAGGTAACAGGATTGCGCATGATCATGAAGCAGGCGATCTGGTAGACCCACTGGTTCATCCACTGTGTACGGAAGGCGGTGCCGTGGCTGCACTCGTGCCAGCGCGAGTCGGAGGCAGAGCCGTAGAGCACGCCATAGGCAAGCAACAGCGGGATTGACCATAGCGAGGGATAAAGCCAGCAGGCTGCCGCTGCAAAGACCACCATCAGCCCCAGCCAGATGACCGTGTCACGGATCGCGGGCATGTCTGAGCGCTGCATCAGCGACTTCATGTCCTTGCGCGGCACGTCGGTGTGATACCACTCGGCGGCGGCAAGGCCCCTGTCGACGGCAAGCCGACCGTCGCGCCCCGTGAGGCTGTAATCGCGCCTGTGCACCATTGCGTCCATTTCGGCTCTCCTTCGGTTCTTTAGGAAGTCAGACGGTATGCACGATCCTAGGAGTGCTCAAGATAGGTTGTGATGTAATCTATCAAATGCTATCAGGAACTCTCTTGGTGAGCATGCAGGACTTGCAGCGGAATGGCAAAGAGACCGACAATCGCTGGCTTGGCCGCGAAGGCTGGCGTGTCCGTCGCCACGGTGGACCGGGTGCTGAACGGGCGGCTTCCGGTGCGGGAGGAAACCGCCCGCCGCGTCTATGATGCGGCACGCGACATCGGCTATCACGCCACCGGCCTCATCCGTCAGCGGATTGAACGCGAGGTCTCGCAGTACCGGCTGGGCTTCCTGCTGCAGCGTCCGGAGCAGGAGTTTTACAAGAACTTCGCCACTGCCATCCGCGCCGCCTGCACCGAGGAAATGCGCTTCAGGGCACTTCCCGCCGTCGAGTTCCTGGACTCCCAGAACCCGGCGGATAATGCGGCACGGCTCAAGGACCTCGCCCAGCGCTGCCGGGCCGTCGCCATGACCTCGATCGACCATCCGACGGTGAGTGCGGCGGTGGCGGAGGTGAAGGCGAGAGGCATTCCTGTCTTCTCACTCCTCTCCGACTTCGCATCTGGCGTGCGGGAGGGCTATGTCGGCCTGAATAACCGTAAAGTGGGCCGTTCCGCCGCCTGGATCATCTCGCGGATCGCCAAGCCCGGAAAGATCGCCATTTTCGTTGGCAGCGGCCGGTTTCATGGGCATGAGTTGCGCGAGATCGGTTTCCGCTCCTACTTCCGCGAATATGCGCCGCAGTTTGAGCTGCTCGACACGCTGCTCAATCTCGAGACGCCGTCGATCGCCTATGAAGCAACGCTGCATCTCATGCAGCGCCATGCCGACCTCGCCGGCTTCTATGTTGCGGGAGGTGGCATGGAGGGTGCCATCGCCGCACTGCGCGAAGAGGGGGCAAGGCGGGGCATCGTCGCCGTCTGCAACGAGCTCACCGCGGAATCGCGCTCGGGCCTTGCCGACAATCTCGTTACCGCTGCAATCGCGACACCGCTTGCGCACCTTTCCCAGCAGCTGCTCGGTCTGATGGTAACGGCCATCGAAAGCGGACCGGCTGACACGCCGGGGCAGATATTCCTGCCCTACGAGCTGTTCATTTCCGAAAACATCTAGGGCATTGCTCTGATAGAATCTGTCATTACATGAGGCTGAATGTCTCAGGAATGATGCAAATCTGGGCGATCTCGTTTGACTTACCCGGCCCGGATGCGGTCTTTCTTCTTGTCAAGGTTCCGGCACCGCCCCCCAAGGGTAGGGACGCGACAGAGAACCGCGAATGGGAGAAAGACAGATGATGGCAGGCATCCGCTTCGCGCTGAACCACATGGCCGCGCCCAGACTGAGGCTGGACGAGTTCTTCGCCCTGGCGCAGAAACTGGGCATCACCGAGGTCGAGATCCGCAATGACCTCACCGGCAATGCCATCCTTGATGGTACGCCCCCGGCAACGGTCAAAGCGGCGGCAGAAGCGACCGGCATCACCATCATCTCCATCAATGCGCTGCAGCGCTTCAATGAGTGGACGCCCGTGCGTGAGGCAGAGGCGATGCAGTTGGCTGACTATGCCCGCGACTGCGGCGCGCGCGCCCTCGTCCTCGTTCCGAAGAACGACGGCACTGGCCGTGCCAATGGCGAGCGGCAGGGCAATCTCCGTGTGGCGCTGAAGGCGCTGGCCCCGCTCCTGCAGTCTCGCGGCCTCATCGGCCTCGTCGAGCCGCTGGGCTTCGAGATCTGTTCGCTCCGCCTCAAATCGGAAGCGGCCGAGGCGATCAAGGCCACCGGCGGCCAGGGCATGTTCCGGCTCGTCCACGACACCTTCCACCATCACCTCGCGGGCGAGTCTGACATCTTCCCGGACATGACCGGGCTCATCCACATCTCAGGCGTCAGTGACCGCAGCGTCTCCGTGCCCGACATGCGGGACTCCCACCGCGTTCTGGTCGATGCCGCAGACCGGCTTGACAATATCGGGCAGATCCGCGACATGACAGCGGGCGGTTACACGGGCCCTCTCTCTTTCGAACCTTTCTCAGCCGAGGTTCATGCGCTGGCCAGCGCCGAACCCGCCCTGCTAGCAAGCATTGATTTCATCCGCAGCGGGGTTGCGAGGACCGCAGCGTGAGACGCCAGGAACGGGCAGTATGGCCCGCACCCCGAGGCAAAGCAGATCCCCGAAACGGGATTTCCGGTCAACAAGGCGCCGCCGGACGCCAAAGGAGGAGGACCCAACCATGAAGAAGTTCCTGTTTGCCGTAGCCACCGTGGCCCTGCTGGCCACATCTGCCCAGGCAGCCGACAAGATCGGCGTGTCCATGGCGCTCTTTGACGACAACTTCCTAACCGTGCTGCGCAACGGCATGATCGAGCAGGCGAAGGGCATGGAAGGTGTTGAACTGCAGGTCGAGGATGCGCAGAACGACGTCGCCAAGCAGCTTGACCAGATCAAGAACTTTGCCGCCTCGGGCGTCAAGGCCATCATCGTCAACCCGGTCGATACCTCGGCCACCCAGGCCATGACGGAGGCCGCCGCCGCCGCCAATATCCCGCTGGTCTATGTGAACCGCCAGCCGATCAACGTTGACACGCTGCCGGACGGCCAGGCATTCGTTGCTTCCAACGAGGTCGAGTCAGGCACGCTTGAGACGCTGGAAGTCTGCCGCCTTCTGAAGGAAGCTGGCAAGTCTACCGCCAACATCTACATCCTGATGGGAGAACTCTCCAACCAGGCCGCCGTGCAGCGCACTCAGGACATCAAGGACGTGATGGCGTCTGGCAATTGTGGCGTCGAGCTCAAGGTCATCGACGAGCAGACCGCCAACTGGTCGCGCGACCAGGCCCAGAACCTGATGACCAACTGGATATCGACAGGCGCTCAGTATGATGCCGTGATCGCCAACAACGACGAAATGGCGATTGGCGCCATCCAGGCCATGAAGGCGGCGGGCGTCGACATGAAGAGCGTGATCGTTGGCGGCATCGACGCGACGCAGGACGCGCTGGCCGCCATGGCCGCGGGCGACCTCGACGTGACGGTGTTCCAGAACGCTGCAGGTCAGGGCGCGGGCGCTCTCGACGCTGCCCTCAAGCTCTCCAAGGCCGAGAAGGTCGAGAAGAAGGTCTATATCCCCTTCGAACTCGTGACACCCGCCAACCTGGCGAACTACCAGAAGAAGAACTGATCTGACGCCTGAACGCGCCGGGCGTGGCTGACAGCGCCACGCCCGGCCGTGACTGTATCCCGCCAGACCCAGGCCTCATCGGGCTTGCGCTCAAAGGCCTGCTGGGCTGAACATCGTGGGGCATGGCCAGAGGGGGAGGAACGAGTGACAAAGTCCGTTCAAGGCGTTGGCGGCTTGGCCTATGACAGCTCCAAGCGGAGCTGGCCCAACGAGCTCAATGTGTTTCTGGCCCTCGTGCTGCTGGTCGTGGGCTTCGAGTTGATCGGCCGCATCTTTCTAAGCGACAGCTTCCTTTTCAATACCAACCCCAACCTCGACACGTTGTTCAACGAGGCGCGCCTGCAGATCATCATCCTGCAGGTGTCGATCGTCGGCATTATTGCCATCGGCGTGACCCAAGTTATCATCTCGGGTGGCATTGATCTGTCGGCGGGCTCCGTCGTGGGTGCCACGGCGATGATCGCCATGTCCTTCGCTCAGGCCGGCACCGTCAACGGCAACACTAACCCTACCTCCGCATTCGGCAACCCGGGCCTGATGGATCTGCCGGTAATCGTGCCGGTGCTGGTGGCGCTGGGCTGCGGCCTGTTGGCAGGCCTCGTTAATGGGATGATCATCGCTTACACGCGCATTCCGCCCTTCATCGCCACGCTCGGCATGATGGTCTCGGCACGCGGCATCTCGAAATGGGTCACCAAGGGAAAGCCGATATCCTTCCCGGTGGAAGACTACACGCTGATTGGCAAGGGCATGATGCCCGTGGTCATCTTCCTCACGCTCGCGATTCTTTTCCACCTCATCCTGACTTACACCCGCTACGGCAAATACTGCTACGCCATCGGCTCCAACGAGGAAGCTGCGCGCATCACCGGCATCAAGGTGGAGCACCATAAGGTGCTGGTCTATACCATTGCTTCCATGCTGGCGGCAGTTGCGGCACTCGTCCTCACCTCCAAGAACCTGACGGCACAGGCCGGCATGGGCGTCATGTATGAGCTTGACGCGATCGCCATGGCGGTGATCGGCGGCGTCTCGCTCGCCGGCGGGCGGGGCTCAATCATCGGCACCGTGCTCGGTGCGCTGATCTTCGGTGTCATCATCTCGGGCTTCACTTTCATGCGCCTTGATGCCTTCTACCAGGAGATGGTGAAGGGCGTGATCATCGTTGGTGCTGTTGTGCTTGATCAATTCCGGCAGCGCCGCAGTGGGCGGGGTAAATGAGCATGAGCGACATCGTCCTCCGAACAGAAGGCCTCACCAAGCATTATGGTGGTGTACGCGCGTTGGAGAATGCCACATTCGAGCTCCGCAAGGGTGAGCACGTGGCGATCATGGGTGACAATGGCGCGGGCAAGTCCACCTTCGTGCGGCAGATCACCGGCGTCGAACAGCCGACGCGCGGCAAGATCATCTTCGACGGGCGCGAGGTGCATTTCGCAGGGCCCCTCGATGCCCGCGAGGCCGGGATCGAGGCGGTGTTCCAAAACCTCGCCCTGGCGGATGACCTCGACGTGCCATCGAACCTCTTCCTCGGCCGCGAGAAGATCAAGTGGAACCTCGGGCCCTTCTCGATCCTCGACCGCAAGGCCATGCGAGAGGCCACGCGCAAGGCGCTGGAGCGCACGGCGGTGAAAATCCCCAACCTCGCCAGCACCATCCGCAATATGTCGGGCGGCCAGCGCCAGTGCGTGGCGATCGCCCGCACCGCGACCTTCGCCTCGAAGCTCATCATCATGGACGAGCCGACGGCGGCGCTGGGAGTCCAGGAAACCGCGCAGGTGGAAAACATCGTGCGCACGCTGAAGGCGGCGGGCGAACCGCTGATCCTCATCTCCCATAACATGCGGCAGGTCTTCGACCTTGTTGACCGCATCGTCGTCTTCCGGCGCGGGCGGATCGTCGCCAACCTCAGCAAGTCCGAGACCAGCGGAGAGGACGTGGTCGCCTATATCACAGGCGCCAAGACCGGTGCCGAATACAGCGACTCCGCTGCCTAGACAGATGTACTCTTCGAACTGAACACGACAGAACCAGGAACCTTCATATGCCCCGCCTTCGTCCACCGACCGTCGCCGATGTGCGCGCCAACAAGGGCAAGTACCAGTACACGATGATGCGTGTCGAGAACTGGGACGAGCTCGCCGCTGCTGAGGCCGCTGGGATCGACATGGTGTCAGTTTCTCCCGAGATGATGGTCGAGAAGCAGTTTCGCAGCGTGGCACCGACGCTCTTTGCCGTGCCGGGCATGGGGCTTTACTCGGCCCCGGCAGCCACCGATGACTATCTGCGTTGGGCATTCCGGATGATGGAGGCGGGAGCCGATGCCGTCTATTGTGCCGCCTCATTCCAGACGGTTGAAAGAATGGCGTCAGAAAGCATCCCGGTCATCGGGCATGTTGGCCTCATCCCGCATTTCTGCACATGGACAGGTGGATTCAAGGCCGTAGGCAAGACCGCTGACAGCGCCATGGCCGTCTATGAGCGCTGCAAGCGCTATGAGGAGGTCGGTGCCTTCGGTGTCGAGATCGAGGTGGTTCCGCCCGACGTAACGGCGGAGATTGCGGAGCATATGTCGCTGTTCCTCGTCTCGATGGGGGGCGGCAAGGGCGGCGACTGCCAGTATCTCTTTGCCTGTGACGTACTGGGTACCAACACCGGCCATGTGCCACGGCACTCGAAGCAATACGCAAATCTGGCAAAAGAGTTCGCGCGCATTCAGGAAATGCGCATCGACGCCTTCAAACAGTGGGTGGGCGAGGTTCACTCCGGTGCATGGCCTGACGCGCCCTATCTGGTGGCGGCGCCTGAGGACGAAATGAAGGCGTTCAAGAACCAGATGGCCAAGAAGAAACCTGCCCGCTGAGGGCGACGACCGTCGCTTCATGGCAGAACCACAAAGAGCAATACAGTTTAGGAGAACTCGAATGTTACGCTTTGGCGTTTTGGGTGCGGGCCGCATCGGCAAGGTCCACGCGCGGACGATTGCCGCTTCGGGCAAGGCCACGGTGGCCTATCTGGCGGATGCGTTGCCGAAGGCCGCTGAAGATCTTGCGGCCGAGGTGGGTGCCAAGGTCGCGAGCGTCGAGGACATCATCAAGGCGAAGGACGTCGACGCGATCCTGATCGCCACGCCCACGCCCTTCCATGCCGAGCAGATCGAGGCGGGCTCCAACGCGGGCAAGGCGGTGCTGTGCGAGAAGCCGGTCAGCCTGTCCGTCGAGCGG
>CAIYXE010000203.1 GCA_903930095.1 uncultured Hyphomicrobiales bacterium | reverse complement strand
CCTGCCGCGCTTTTCTCTGGGTGTCTTGCCGCAACCGATGCGGGTCCGCCACAAGATCACGGATTGCCGGATTGGTGTTGATCTCGAAAAGTATGGGCTTTCGCCCGGAAATTGCAAAATCGGCCCGGCCGAATTCGATGGCCGCAGCCTTGAACATGGCGCGCACATAGTCGGCATGGCGGTTTTCCATAACAGCGCGGTGTTCTAGCGCCACGATCCCCGGCGTCAGCTGTTCCCAGCGGCCCAACTTAACCATCCAACTATCGTCGACCGCGATGTGATCGAGAACAGCCTCGCCGCCGATGCAGAAGGCCCCCCATTTGTGCCAACGATGTTCCACACGATCCGAAGGCACGCACTCGACGACGAGAGTGCCCTTCAAGGGCTCGCCCATCAGCGAAAGCTGCTCCAGCGCCGCATCAAGTTCTGCCTGGGTCTGCATCAACTTGGTTTGTGGGGGAAGATGGCCATCCTCAAGCCGCATGAACACCGGGAAGCGGGTTGGGCGTGGATGGTCGTCACCGCGATAGACATTGAAGGGATTGCTGCCTCTGGCCGCCAGGTCCCGCAGCAGGCCATACCGTAACTTGACGCGCGCCGGATCATTCAGCACCCGGACGCCGGTCGCAGCAATCACCTGATAGAGCGAAGCAACCATGCGCAATTCCGTGCCGCACAATCGCTCGAGGTCGGAAAACACATATGTCGCCCGAGGCAGCGCCGTGCAGTGAAGCACGTCCTCATAGCTCTTGATCGTGATCTCGGGCAGATCGGTGCCGAAGCCCGGCCCGGTCAGGCTTTGCAGCGCATTTCGGAACGGGGCCGTTGTCAGAAAAACAATCATGGCAGTGGGAAAGCCCAGCGAAAACGTCGTTGGCCTATGGTCACTGGGGTATAACGTGAGGCAGGAAGATTGGCAAAATAGAAAGTTCAGGACATTGATCTTCTACCGCATCAATTCACTCGCCATTGAGATCAGGCCCGGAAAACCAGCACGAAGCTGGATGGATGAAACGCGCATGCAGTTTGCCTACCGCTGCCTGCCGCTCACCATCGCCAATGCCTGCGGCTGGGAACTGCTGCTTCCGTGCGATGTCACGGCGGAATGGAATGGCGGCAGCGAAATCAAGGATATCACCGTGACGCATGCGGACCCCCAGTGGGACGGCGGGCGCCTTGTCGCCTCGCATTTCGGCCACGGTGTGCTGACCTTCCAGACAGGCTTTCTGCTGAGGACGCCGGAAGGAACCGCCACGCTGGCGCGCGGCGCGCCCAACTGGCCGCGGGCCAACATTGTGCCACTCGAAGGCATCATCGAGACAGACTGGTTGCCGATGACCTTCACCATGAACTGGATGTTCACCTCCCCGGGCACGGTCACTTTCAAGGCGGGGGAACCGTTCTGCTTCATCGCGCCCGTCAAGATTGGCGATGTCGAAGCCGAAACACCCCGCATCGTCGCGCTCGATGCTGCTCCAGAGGAAGAGGTAGCTCATAAGGAATGGTCAAGGCTGCGCAACGAGTTCAATGCCCGCCTCGCCGCGCGCGATCCCGAAGCCAGCAAGGTTGGCTGGCAGAAATGGTACACCCGCGGTGTCATGCCGGATGGCGCACCGAGCCGCACCACCCACCGCACCAAGCTTCACCTCCGGCAGCCAGAGCCATAGAACGGGGACATGTTCAGCCCCTAAAAACTGGCCCATGTTGCATGCTTGAGTTTGATCAGCTTAATCGTTAGCGCGGGCTTCATCGAGCGTGCAAAAGTTCTCGCTATTCAGAAGTTCCTCACACATGCGGGCGTTAACGCTCCCGTGCATCGGCGCTCCCAGTGGATCCCTTGCTGCAGGACGCCGATGTGGACCTGGCTGCCCGCAACCTTGACCCCGCCCGCAGCGGAGCGCCACAGGGACATTCAAATGTTACGTTGCATGTGTTTTTCTTGCCGTCGCGGCGCAACCGTGCGTGAATGCGCCATCATGCAAGTAATGTCGGGCGGCCATAAGATGTCGAGGTTGTTTTTTCTGCTGATCTGGACACTCTTCATGCTGGTGCCCGCCACGGCCGCCGAGCCGTGGTCAGGGGAGTGGAAGGTGAGCTGGCCCGGCGGCGGCGGTTTCCTCTCCCTCACCCAGGGCGGAACGGATGTGCGCGGCAGCTATCGCAATGGCCGCGGCACCGTCGAGGGCGCCGCGCAGGGCATGGAGCTCCACGGCGAGATCATCCATGACGGTGTGAGGGAGCGCTTCCATGCCACGCTGGGCGAAGGCCAGGACAGTTTCTCGGGCTATACCTCCGGCGGAGAATGGCTGAGCGGGCGCCGTCTCAGCGCGGATGATGCGCCAGGCAAGCAGTTGACCGCCAAGCTGCATAATCCCCGCGCCGCCATGCGAAGCTTCCTGGAGGCGGGCAATCGCGCCCGGGATGGGGAACCACAGGCGCTCGCGGTTGCCGTAGATGCAATCGATTACGGAAGCGGAACGGCCTGGCCCTCACGCAACGCGAAGTTCGCGGCCGCCGAACAGCTTTTCGACGTGACCGACCTCGCGACCTTCAGCCTTGCGCTCATTCCGGAACAGGCCTCGACACCGCGGATAACCGTCTCGCTGCCCCGGCTTGATGCCGCGCCGGCGGTTGAACTCAGCATGGCTCGCGATGGCGAGGGCGCGTGGCGGATCATCATGCCGGACGCGCAGGCGCTCGCCGCCATGGCTGGGGCCGTTGCCACGCGCCCTGCCGACGCGTTCCGCCAGTTGCAGAACCCGCGCGACACGCTGCGCAGCTTTCTCGATGGCATGGCGCATTGGGACAGGGGCGGGGAACAGACCGCACTGTCAGCCATCGACCTTACCGACGTGCCTGAGGTGCTCAAGCAGCAACATGGGCGGCTCATGGCCCACTATCTCGTGCGCATCATCGACATGGTCGGGCACATGCCGCTCCAGAGTGTGCCGAACTCGGGCCTGAGCCGGGAACCCTTCGTCTATTTCGAGCATCCCGCCGGCCAGATCGTGATCGAGCCCCTGGGCACCGGCGCCGACACGCGCTGGAAGTTCTCTGCCCAGTCCCTGCAGGATCTGCGGCGGCTGTTCTCTGCCGTGCAATCGCTTCCCGAATCCCATATGCTGGATCCGCGGGCCATACCGCATTCGGCGATGTTCGCAATCCGCGACCAGGTGAAGACCTATGTGCCCGCCCTGCTGGCGGATGTCGCCGGCCGGGGCCCAGTCGAATACTGGCAGGCCCTGGGCGTCCTCCTCTTGCTCAGCCTCATTGCGGCGATCGCCGTCACCATCAAGCGCATCGCATTCTGGGTGCTGGAGCGGCCAAACATGAAGCGCCATGTCCACAATCCGGTCCAGCTGGCCTGGGCCATCGGCATCGGGTTTGGCGTGCTCGCCGGCACGCAAATCGTGCCGTCGCTGGGACTGCCGGTTTCCTCCCGCCAGTATACCCTTCCGTTTCAGGGCTCGCTATTCATGTTGATCGTGGCCTATGCGGTCTGGCAGATCATCGGCATCGTCGCATCCGTTCTCGAGGTCCATACCGAGCGCAGCGAGACGGCCATCGACAACATTCTGCTCACCTTCATGCGCGGGGTCTTGCGGCTCGCGTTGATCTGCATAACCGGGCTGGCGCTTGGCCATTTCTGGTCGGTGCCCACCACGGGGATTCTCGCCGGCCTCGGCATCGGTGGCCTGGCCGTCGCCTTCGCGTCCAAGGAGACGCTTGCCAATGTGTTCGGAGCCGGAATCCTGCTGGGAGACCGCCCCTTCCGCAAGGGTGACCGCATCATCGCGGGCGATGTGAATGGTTGGGTGGAGGCGGTTGGCCTGCGCTCAACGCGCATCAGGACGCTCTACGACAGCCTGCTCGTGGTTCCCAACAGCAAGCTGGCCGACACCACGATCAACAATCTCGGTGCACGCCGGCGGCGGACGCTGAGCACCAGCTTTCTCGTCACCTACGGCAGCACGCCTGAAAAGCTCGAAGCATTCACGCAGGCCATCTACAGCCGGATCTCAACGGATCCCTTCTTCCACCGCTACACCGAGGTGAACATCGCCGGCATCACCGCCGACGGCATCCAGATCGAGATCTCGACCAGCCTCAATACCCGCCGCGGCTTCGAATCCCGCGCTGCCACGCATCGGCTGTACCTCGACATTCTTCAGATGGCGGACGACAAAGGCCTCACGCTCGGGCGCGGCACGGAGAGGTACCTCCACGCCCTTCAGGAAAATTTTGGAGCATAACCGGCAGAAAAGGAAACCACTCTGGCGGCCAGATCATCCGCCAGGCTTTTGATCTGGCGCGCGTTGTTTTCAAACAGTTGATCCGGCCTCGCCTGAACAAGCGCTAGCTGTCGTAGTCTGGCGGCGTCTTGCTCCAGGCGCCGGGGCCCTGCCCCTTCTGGTAGCCCAGGTCGTAGAGCTTGCGCATATGCGCCTGGTCGAACTCGCCCTTGCCCTTGTCCTGGAAGTCGGCAGGGATCGAGGCGAGGTTGAAGTCGACGCCGTCGCGGACGGCCTGCGCATACATCTTGAACACGTCGCCAATGCTCTGGTTCTTGATCAGCGTACTGATCGAGCGCGCGGCGATGGCAAGCGTCTTGGTTTCGGTCTTCTCGGCCTGCGGCGCGAACGTGCCGTTGATGATCACATAGAGGCTTCGCTTGCGCGGGAAATTCAATGCCTTGTCGACATCCTTGAGGGAATTCTCACCCGAAAGCAGGAAGGCCTGGGTCGTGGTGCCGCCGTCGACATGCAACTCCTCATAGGACTTGCCGTCCGCCTGCACGCGGATGAGCTGTGGCGGGAACACGCCGGGAATGGCCGCGCTCGCCACCAGAACGTCGCGGAACAGCTGCACCCGATCCGGGTTACCGCTCGCGGCGATCGCCGTCATGTCCCACACCACCGGGCGCTGGGCGTCAAGGTTCGTGGTTCCCACCAGCAGCTTCCGGCCCTTGGCGTTCTCCGCGCCGATCAGGTCCACCAGATCCGCCGTCACATGCTTGGCGACGAGCGCCTTGAGCGGGCTGTTGTCGGTGAGCGAGGCCCCGAACAATGCGCCCAGCGGCCCGCTCGAGCGCAACACGTCCTTCTCGCTGATCGTTGTGTAGATCTCCTTCAGCCTGCCGTCATAGTTGGGGCCGAGGAAGGCATAGGGTGCGGTGAGCGCGCCAGTGCTGATGCCCGTCACGATCTCGAACTGCGGCCGGGTGCCGGAGAGGGTCCAGCCCGCCAGCAACCCCGCACCATAGGCACCGTCGCCGCCGCCACCGGAGATGGCAAGGTAATAGGCCCGCTCCAGCGGCACGGAGGGATCCTTGCGGTGGGCCTCGCGCACCTGTTCAAGCCTGACTGCGGAGACTTCGTTCAATTTCTTGAGTTCGGCGTCACCCCAGTAGCGGATGCCCTTGTAGCCGACGGGCGTCGCATAGGTGTTGAGCGGCGCATCATCCAGCCGCGGCACGTTGGTTCCACAAGCCGCCAGCAGCATGAGCGCCACAGCCGTCACGAGCGGCCTGACGGCCGCACGCAGCACGGCCCGCTTGCCTGCCCTTGGCCCATTCTGCGCCATCTGACCCACAGCCTCTTCAATCCGCGCCCGCCCGGGATTCGGAAAGGCTGCGCGGTCTTCATCCCTTATCTGGACGCCTGCCGTCAAGCGCGCTCAACCGCCAGCGCCCGTCCCCCTCACCCTGCCGGGCTGGCAGCCCGCAACCCGAAACCGGCCGCAAAACCCAGCAGCACGATGGCGTCCTGAGCAGCGCCAAGCCCGGACATGGGATAATCCCCCCAGCGGCTGAGGCTCGCCGGTCTGATACCCAAGCGCTCGCCAGCTTCGCGATGGTTTGCGCCAGCCTTCACAGCGGCAGGATCACGAACGCTGAGATCGAGAGAGTGCACTTTCGACCTGAATGCCGCCCTCCACTCCGGCAAACAGTGAGAATCTCATCCCCGGTGTTTGGTGAACCCCGAAGGATTCACTCAGTTCGGGTATCGCTTCAGCATGAAAGTCTCGACTATCCAGAGCGAGACAGAAACGCTGCACAATGAGATGCGAGCAGGAAGCCGGCCGGACTACTCACCTACCGAAATCCGGTTAGGATATCCTGCCACAAGTGGATTCAATGACCGTCCTTCGACAGTGACATTCAAGTAAGCACCATTCGTCGTCGTTCCAACTATTCGTCTGCGTTCGCCGTCCTTGAACGTCACAGTGCTTCCCACCTCAAGCACTCGTCTGTTGAGCATGGTGGAATCGACAAGGAACATCGCCCCTTGCCTGCTCACGCCATTGATCCAGTTGGGGTCCGTGAGATTGTAGGCGGTTATCGAAACTGGAGCGGCAAGAATCAGCCACAACAAGAATGCAATGGGAAGGCTGATGACGATTGCAGAAAGACTAAGCCCAAGTCCGGCAGATCCTGTTCCCCTGGTCTTTTCAGCAGTCCTGCCGTTGACATCGAACATTTGGTTCAACACCAATTGAATGACCAGCCCGACGGCACATGTGGGAACGGCGGTGGAAAACTAGACCACGGTAGATGGGGTGGTTGCCGCCCTCCCCAAACGGCATTGCAGTGTGCGAAGAAAGCGCTCGTTCAGCCACGCAGTAGAAAGGAAAGCGAT
>CAIYXE010000202.1 GCA_903930095.1 uncultured Hyphomicrobiales bacterium | reverse complement strand
GCCAGTTTCCGCGGGAACGCGTGGCCGCGGTGATCGACGGCCGCGCCGATGTGAAGGTGCACGGCATGCGGGACATGCCAGTCTGGGGCGACTGGTTCAACGCTGAGGCCATCTCCCAGGACACCGGCCGCGAAACGCGCGAGCTCATCGTGAAGGACCGCATCGAATCCCTCGTCTCCTACATCGCGAGCATCCAGCAGAAGTGAGCCGGAGTGCGGCTCAGCGGTTCAGCGCCGCCACGAGCTGGGCCACGTCGCCATTCCGCTTCGACAGGAAGGACGTGAAGATGCCGCGCTGGAGGTAGATGAGCGAGAAGCCCATCACCTTGGCGTCGGCCACCTTGAAGCCGCCCTTCCTCTCTGTCAGCTTCCACACCACCGTGTAGGACTGGCCTGACATGAGGAAGACCTTGGTCTGGACGCTCACGTCCTTGCCGTCCTGGTTCGCCTTGCCGATCTCGTATTTCGACACCACGTACTCGCGTGACTGGTCGGCGAAGTAGCGCGCCATGAAGGTTGTGGTGCCGGCATAATACGCCTCCCGCTGGCCCGCGGACAGTCTGGAGCGGTACTGGCCCAGCGAGTAATCAGCAATGGCGCCGACATCGGCGTGGCGCTGGATCGCGCGCTTGAAGCTGGCCACCGTGCCCTGGCGGTGGGCGTTCAGCATGTCCTTGCCCACCTTGCGCATGTAGGTGAGCGCCTTCTGCTCGGAGGAGGCGAAGGCGGCCGTGCTCAGGGCTGGCGTGGCGAAGGCCGCAAGCAAACCGGTGACGGCCAAGCGCCGCGTCAGCCGTGCCGGACCTGCCGGATGTCTTTCGGACATGATTCGCCCTCTGCTGCGTTACATCACCCAGCCATAATGGAGAGATTCAAGCCGCGTCAACAACGCCGCTCCGCCTCACCAGGTCTCGGCTTCCTTCAGTTCCGCGAAGAGCGGCCCGAAATCGCCCTTGGATGATTTCAGAACCTTGCTGAAGCGGTCCTTCATGGAGATGGTGAGCCACACGCCCTTGAGGTTCACGTCGCTCACCCGGTAGCCGCCGCCGGATGAACTGAGCCGCCAGCGCACCTGCTCGCGCCCGCCCTTGCCCTTGATCACGCTCTGGATCACCGTGAAGCGGCCCTGCTTGGTGGTGGAGACGATCTCGAGTTCGGTGCCGCGGAAGTCATCGACGTAATAGACGAACAGAGCAGCGGCGTAATTGCTGACGAGGTCATAGAATTCCGCGCGCTTGGCGGCAGGCAGCTTCTTGCTGTAGGGGCCCAGCGCAAAATCGGCGATGGATTTGAGGTTGATGTAGCGGTTCATCAACGCGGCGAACTTGGCCCGCAGCGCCGGGCCCTTCTGCCCGGTATTGGCCAGCGCCATCACGTTCTCGGCGATGCCGGTCACATAATCTTCGGCCGGCGTATTCGCCAAGGCCGGAGCCGGCATGCCAAACATGGCGGCCAGCAGCAGCCCGCCAAGTTCCCGCCGGTTCAGCGGCCGGTGTCCGCGATCAGTCATAATTCCTCCAGAGGCCCCGGACCAACCAGTCCACCAAATGACAATACGCCGCGAAATCGTGACGAATGCAAGACGTGGACTTGTTCACACGTGGATTTTTGCAATCGAGTTCGCCGCCATCACCCATTGCGATCTACATAAGGATATGTTTATATCATTATGGAGGTATCGTCCATGGATGAATTGCTTTCCGGCCTGCGCGCCGCCGCCGAGGCGACCCGTGTCCGGATCCTGTTCCTGCTCGCCCACGGCGAGGCGAATGTGAGCGAGCTTACCCAGATCCTCGGGCAGAGCCAGCCGCGCGTGAGCCGCCATCTGAAACTGATGGCGGAGGCCGGCCTCATCAGCCGCCACAAGGAGGGAAACTGGGTGCTGTTCCGCTTGCGCGAGGAGGACATGGGCGGCGCCCTGGCGCGCGCCATCGTGGACCTGCTTCCCGGTGCCGATCCCGTGCTGACGGGCGACCTTGCCCGTCTCGAGGAAATCCGCGCCAGGCGCTCTGAGGCCGCTTCCCGCTATTTCGCGGAAAACGCCGCGCGCTGGGAGGAGCTCCGTTCGCTCCATGTGCGCGAGGAAGATGTCGAGCACGCGATGGTGCGGCTGGCGGGCCAGGCGCCGATCCGCCTCCATGTCGATCTCGGCACTGGCACCGGCGCGGTTCTCCGCCGCTTTGCCGCGCGCGCCGCGCAGGCGATCGGCATCGATTCGAGCCGCGACATGCTGGCCATCGCCCGCGTCAACCTGGAGGCCTCAAGCATCCGCAACGCCCAGGTCCGCCATGGCGAGATCTATGCCCTGCCCTTCCCTGACGGTTTCGCGGATTTCGTGACCATCCACCAGGTGCTGCACTTCCTGGAGGACCCCGCCCGGGCGCTCGCCGAGGCCGCCCGCATCCTGGAGCCGGGCGGCCGCCTGCTGGTCGTCGACTTCGCCCCGCATGAGCTTGATGAGCTGCGCACCGGCCACGCCCACCGGCGGCTCGGCATCGCCGCCGAGCACATGGCCCAGTGGCTGACCCGCGCCGGCCTGTCGCTGGTGCAGCATGATGTGCTGCCGCCGCCCTGGCGCAAGCAGGGCCAGGGCCTCACCGTGTCGCTCTGGCTGGCCGCAGCACCTTCCGCACCAGCCCCCGCAACCCTGAAGATGGACCGCGCCACATGATCGCCTTCGCAGAGGATGTCTCCGGCATCACCGTCTCCTTCGAGTTCTTTCCGCCGAAGGCAGAGGCCGGCGAAAGCTTCTGGCGCACCATCGCCAAGCTCGAGACCGTGAATCCCAGCTTCGTCTCCGTCACCTATGGCGCGGGCGGCACCACGCGTGACCGGACGCTGGCGACCGTGCGCCGCATCGCAGCTGAAACGACGCTGAAGCCCGCGGCACATCTGACCTGCGTCGGCGCCAGCAAGGCGGAGGTGAACGCGACCGTGACGGACTTCGCCGCGGCGGGCGTGCGCCATATCGTGGCGCTCCGGGGTGATCCGCCGGGCGGGGCCGGCACGCGCTTCGTGCCCCATCCGCAGGGCTACCGCAACGCCGCAGACCTGGTGCGCGGCATCCGCGAGCTGGGCGACTTCGAGATCTCCGTCTCGGCCTATCCCGAGCGTCATCCGGAGTCGGTCTCGATCGAGGAGGATCTCGCCTTCATGGCCGACAAGGCAGAGCATGGCGCCAGCCGCGCCATCTCGCAGTTCTTCTTTCACAACGCCTTCTTCCTGAGGCTGAGGGACCGCATCGCGGCGCGCGGCATCGCGATCGAGCTCGTTCCGGGCATCCTGCCCATCACCTCCTTCGCCAGGGTCAGCGAATTCGCGGAACGGTGCGGCGCCCACGTCCCGCCCGCGCTTGCCCGGCGCTTCGAGGGCCTCGACGATGATCCCGACACCCGCAACCTCGTCGCGGCCATGGTCGCTGCCGAGCAGGTTGATGCGCTCCGCCGCGAGGGCGTGAAGCACTTCCACTTCTACACGCTGAACCGCGCCGATCTCGTCTACGCCATCTGCCGCGTGCTGGGCCTAGGAACGGTGGCGCAGGCGGCGTGAGGCGTCCTCACGCCCCGTTCCGCTCCCACACCTTCTTCACCGCAGGGTGTGCCAGCACGCCATCATACATACGCCCGAGCATAGGATGCTTGGCGAACAGTGCTGGCATGTCCGGCGCCCAGGTGCAGAGCATGGCGGCATAGATGTCGGCCGCGCACATGCGCTGGCCGAGGATGAAGGGTCCCTCCCCCAGCGCATCCGCGTAAATCGCGAACTCCTGCATCATCGTCTCGAGCGCGCGGGCCTTGATGCCCTCCGCCTCGCCAGGTTTCAGCGTGTAACGCTCCGGGTAGAACAACCTCAGGTCGCTCATGTAGAGCGCGGTGGCGAGATAGACCTGCCAGCGCAGGAACCGCGCACGATCCGGCGCACCGGCCGCGGGCGCCAGCCCGGCCTCCGGGTAAAGGTCCGCGAGGTAGATCATCATGGCGGCGCTTTCCGTCATGATACTGTCATCAGGCAGCACCAGCGTTGGTACTTCCGCCTTGGGATTGATCCTGTGAAAGAACTCCTCGAAGGACCCGTCGGGCATCCGCTCCAGAACGATGACCTTGTATTCGGCGCCGCAAGCCTCGAGCAGGGCCTCGGGCGCCATGGATCCGGCGGTGTTTCGGCAATAGAGCGTGTACATGGTGATTCCTCCCCTCCCGGCAGTCTAGACGCATTCGCAGCTGAAGGGCAGCCTGCTCCATTGCATGCGCGCCGTCGAAATGCGAAGGAAGGCAAGACCCACCAGCCAATGCCCTCCATGGCCAAAAGCTTCGCAACAATCTCCCCGCGCAAACTCCGCTTCAGCTATTCCACCGCTGACCAACCCGTGCTGCAACGCGCGGTCATCCAGGCGATCGAGAAGATCGGCGGCCAGCGCAAGCTGAAGAAGCTTTACGCCCAGCACCAGAAGAACCTGAAGAACGGCGAGAACTTCTTCGATTCGGCGATCAGCCTGCTGCGCATGCGGGTGGAATACGACGAGGAGGCGCTGGCCCGCACCCCGGCAGCCGGTCCCGTGCTGTTCATTGCCAACCACCCCTATGGCGTGCTCGACGGCATCACCCTCACCTGGCTCGCCACCAAGGTGCGCCCCGATACCAAGGTGCTGGCCAACGACGTGCTGTGCCAGGCGCCGGAGGCAGCAGCAAACCTTCTTCCCGTGGCCTTCGCGCCAACGCGTGAGGCGCGCGAGACCAATGTGGCCTCGCGGCTCGAGGCGCAGTCCTGGCTCCGGCAGGGCCATGCCATCGGCATCTTCCCCGGCGGCGGCGTCTCGACCTCCGAGAAGCCGCTGAAAGGGCCGGCCGTGGATCTGCCATGGGCGCCCTTCACCGCCAAGCTGCTGCGCTCCTCGCGGGCAACCGTGGTGCCCGTGTTCTTCGTCGGCCAGAACTCGCGGCTGTTCCAGCTTGCCAGCCATCTGAGCCTCACCCTGCGGCTGTCGCTCGTCTTCCGTGAAACGGCGAGGCGAATCGGCTCGCGCCTCAGGGTCCGCGTGGGCGAGCCCATCCCCTTCGAGGACATCGCCCACATCGAGGACCGCGCCGAACTGGTCATGGAACTCAGGAAGCGCACCTTCGGCCTGGCACGTCCGGAAGATTTCAAGGGCATGCACCAGGACCTGCACCTGCGCGAGGCGCGCATCAAGGGTGGAAAAGCCAAGCAGGACGACTGACGGGGCTGGAGCTTAAGCCACCTTTAATTGTATTATGGTGCCCTGCCTCGCAGATCGAGCAGCCCCCATGGTGACATCCGTGCAACGCATCTTCTCCGTTTTCGCAGGCCTCCTGATGCTGGCCATCGCGCTTGGCAGCACGGCGCTCGCCGATACGAAATGCGAGGCGGCAGGCTTCGTGAAAAGTGCCGGCCAGGCCTATGACAGGGCGGCAAGCGCCGGCTCCGCAGCCGCCTTCGCAAACGCCGCCGCGCGCTTCTCCGACCTGCGCTCACTCAGCTTCTTCGCGCTCGGCAAGCACCGCAAGGACCTGCCGAAGTCGCGTGAGGCCGAATACCTGAAGCTCAGCCGCCAATTCATCGGGCAGGTCCTGAAGGACTATGGCAGCGGTTTCCGCGGCGCCAGCCTGGTGATCACCGACTGCAAGTCCTCCGGTGGAAACCTGCAGGTGTCGGCCCGCACCTCCGGCGGCACCAAGGTCGTCTTCCGCATCGCCCGCACCGGCGGTGGCTACACGGTGAAGGACATCAACATGCGGGGCGTCTGGCTCGTGCAGCAGATGCGCTCCACCTTCGTCGGCACCATCACCCGCACGGGCTCGATCGACGGCCTGTTCAAGTATCTGAGGAGCTAGCGCGCGTCCCGACCAGGTGGAATTACCTGGTCGAAAAGAACTCGCGCAAGATCAATTGCTTGAGCATGATCTTTTCGCAAAAGTGGTTTCCACTTTTGCGGATCATGCTCTAGGCACCTCATCACCACTGCCGTCACCCACAGCGAAAGCTGGGGTCACCAGCCCCACCTCACCTGACGCCCACCAGAAACAACCTCGGAAAACGCAGCAGCACCATGCCATCCGCCTGCTCCGGGTATGCATCCCGCAACAGTTCGCGGTAGCGCGTCAGATAGGCCACGCGCTCATCCTTATCCAGGGGCGCGAGCCAGGGCCTGAGGCCGGTGGTCATGAGCCAGGACACGATGCCGTCCACGCCCCGGAGCGGGTGGTTGTAGATCGTGTGCCAGATATCGATCCGCCGGAAGCAGGTCTTGAGCCGCGCATAGTAGCGGGCAGGCTCCGGCAGCACCTCGCGCGTGGATGCTGCATCCGATAGCTTCCCCGCCCACGGCCCCTGTGCCGCCGCCTCCTGCATAAGGCGGTGACTCGGCTCCATCAGATTGTCCGGCATCTGCACGGCGAGCACGCCGCCGCCGGGCAGGCAGCGCGCCAGCCGCTCGAGCGCGCCCAGGTGATCAGGCACCCAATGGAAAGCTGCGTTTGAGAAGATGAGGTCCGGCTCGCCATCCGGCATCCACCGCGCGAGATCGCCCGCCGCAAATGCCGCGCCGGGGCAGGCCTTGCGTGCTGCCTCCAGCATCGCCGGCGAATTGTCGATCCCGGTGATGGCCGCGCCGGGAAACCGCTTCACCAGCAGGGCTGTCGCGTTTCCCGGGCCGCAGCCCAGGTCAAACACGCGGCGCGCCGCCACGAGCGGCACCTGCATCAACAGATCGCGCGCGGGCCGCGCCCGCTCATCGGCGAATGCCAGGTAGTCCGAAGGAGTCCAGTCGCTCAATACGCCATCACCACCACGCGCGCGCCCAGTTCGACGCGGTTGTAGAGGTCGATGATGTCAGAGTTGAGCAGTGCGAAGCAGCCCGCCGTCTTCTTCTTGCCGACGAGTTGCGGGTCATGCGTGCCGTGGATGCGGTAGATGGTGTCAACCTCGCCCTGATAGAGATAGAGGGCGCGGGCACCCATCGGATTGTCGGGCCCGCCGGGCATGCCGCCATCCTGCCACTTCACCAGCTTCGGATATTCGGCGATGTGCTCGGGCGTGGGCGTCCAGGTTGGCCATTTTTCCATGCGGCCGATGGTGGCAGCACCCGACCAGGTGCGCCCGGCCTTGCCCACCGATGCGCCGTAGCGGATCGCCTTGCCGTTGCCTTGCACGAAATAGAGGAAGCGCTTGCGCGGGTCGACGATGATGGTGCCCGTCGGCTCCGCGGTCTCGTATTCAACTTCGCGGCGGCGGTACTTGTACTGGATCTTGCGCTCGTCGCTGGTGCTGACGGGAAATGGCTCGTCCTCGAGGGCGCGCGCGGGCGTCCAGGGCAGTGCAGCGGTTGCAGCGAGAGCGGCAAGCAGTCGGCGTCGCGTGATCGGCATGGCAGGCGGGTCTCCGGCGGATTGGGTTTTCACACTCAGGTGACAAGCACTTCGGTGCCGATCTCGACACGCTCATAGAGGTAGACGACATCGACATTGAGCATCCGCAGACAACCGGACGTCACCTTGCGGCCGACGCCCCTGGGCTTGTTGGTGCCGTGGATGCGGAAAAGCGTGTCGACCTTGCCCTGGTAGAGATAGAGCGCCCTGGCGCCCATCGGGTTATCCCGCCCGCCGGGCATGCCATCGACACGCCATTTCTCCAGCTTCGGATATTTGGCGATGTGCTCCGGCGTCGGCCGCCAGATCGGCCACTCCACCTTGCGGCGGATCGTGGCGCGGCCTGTCCACTGCTTGCCGTCATCGCCCACGCCCACGCCATAGCGCATGGCGCGGCCCTGGCCCAGCACGTGATAGAGGTAGCGCTTCTGGGTATCGACGACGATGGTGCCGGTCGCTTCCGTCGTCTCGAAATCCACTTCGCGGCGGCGGAACCTGTAGGGTACTTCATTCGCCTCGGAAGCAAAGATGGGGGCCAGTTCCCGCGCGAACGCCTGTTCGCCGAGAAGCGGCAGAGCGGCGGCCGCGGCGGCCGACCCAAGGAAATGACGGCGCGTTAACGGCATTGCCTTCCCTCCCTGATTGGTTGGACCAGCGTTTAGACCGGAGTGCCGGAATGCGTCAATCCCGGCCCAGGTCACATCTGTGTCAGCGCGCGAACTGCTTGTATTTGATGCGCTTCGGCATCACGCTGTCCTCGCCCAGGCGGCGCTTCTTGTCTTCTTCGTAGTCCTGGAAATTGCCTTCGAACCACTCGACATGGCTGTCGCCCTCGAAGGCCAGGATGTGGGTGGCCAGCCGGTCGAGGAACATGCGGTCGTGGCTGATGACCACGGCACAGCCCGCGAAATCCTCCAGCGCCTCTTCCAGCGCGGCCAGCGTTTCGGTGTCGAGGTCGTTGGTGGGTTCGTCGAGGAGGAGGACGTTGGCTCCCGTCTTCAGCATCTT
>CAIYXE010000201.1 GCA_903930095.1 uncultured Hyphomicrobiales bacterium | reverse complement strand
TCCAACCCCACCTGCGCGACCAACCAGCCGCCACTTGATCCTTTGGAGCCGGAACACCTTGTGGCGTGCCGCAACCCCGCAGCGACGGAACTAAAAACGCGCACCAACCTTGAGCCTGAAGCCTTGCCACCATCCTCAAGCGTGCCTGCCCTGCGGCTGGAGAATGTTACCGTCAGCTATCACCGCAAGACCTTTGCAAACTGGGCCTCTGCGCAGCAAAAGCCGGCGGTGAGTGGCCTCAGCCTTTCGGTCATGCAAGGGGAAATACTGGCGCTGGTGGGAGAATCCGGCAGCGGCAAATCGACCATTCTGAGGGCCATCGCAGGGCTTTGGCCACTCTCCAGCGGACAGATCGTCTGTGGCGAAGCAGCAAGCGATAGAGACAGACGCCGCACAGTTCAGTTGATCTTTCAGAACCCGGATTCTTCACTCAACCCACGCCATACTGTTGAGGAGATCATCGCCCAGCCGCTTCGGCTTTACTTCGGCATGGGCCGCGCCGATATCCGGCCCACTGTGATCAGCCGTCTGGCCGAGGTCGGGCTCGACCCGCGCTTTCTGACACGCTACCCCGCGCAGCTCTCAGGCGGCGAACGCCAGCGAGTGGCGATCGCACGCGCCCTTGCGGCGCAACCATCACTCCTGCTCTGCGACGAGATCACCTCGGCGCTGGATGTATCGGTTCAGGCATCCATTCTGCATCTGATCCGCGATCTGAGCCGATCACATGGTGTGGCCGTTCTCTTCGTCACCCACAACATCGCCGCTGCAGCAGTCCTAGCCCACCGAATTGGCGTTCTGCATCAGGGAGAACTCGTGGAGACCGGTGCAGCAACCACACTCTGCGCCGCGCCCGCAAAACCATATACCAAGGCGCTGGTGGCAGCGGCCAGAGCTGGCTCAGTTGATCACCATCCAACATCATGAACATGTCCTCTTGACCGCAGAGCTGGGTTGGCCGACCGATCATGGAAAGTGGAATATCTGCGAAGCCACTGACTGCCTGCCGCCCTACAGACCCGAACTCAACTCGCCAGGCGGTCATCACAGAGTGCTCAGAACAGGCCCCCAGAAGGTAGAGCTTGTCCTCAAATCCCGAAAGATCAGCAACTGACTGATCCTGCAAACCTCCGGGCCGGCCGCATGACTACAAGGTGGGCCGTGCGTGATGTCTGCGGGAAAGGCCAAAGATGGGGAAGACGTTCAGGTTTCACTCGGACGAGGAGATGCATCAGGCGAGAGCGCGCCCGGATCGGCGGCCAGCCCGCGGACCAGCCACACCATACGCTCAAACAGGCCAGTGGCGACAAACAGCGCCTCGCGATTGGCATTCGACGCCGTATCGTGCTGAACGATCTGCCCACGGAAGCGCGTCATGATATCACCACGGTCACGGGTGAGCCTTTCAACCATCTCTGCATCACCTTCACTGTCGGCATACTCGGCCAACAGGCTGAGAAGGAAGTGAAGCGTCTCCGTCATGGATGTGCGCATGGCAATCTCATGCGGTGCTGGATCCTTCAGGGCTCCAAGCTCCTCGACGTAGTTATGGATAGCATCAATCAGCGACTGCAACTGACCATTGTAGCGCTGCAAAAGCAGCAACCCGCTCACGTCTGCATTCTGTGGATGGCTGGTGACGGCAAGGCTAATGAAGCTTTCGATCTGTTGGGCGAGTTCCAGCGCCAGGCGCCGGCGCTGCGTATTGTCCAGCGTGAGCAAGCCTTCCTCCTCCTCGGGCCGGAGTGGTGCGAGGGCTACAGGCATCAGCGCCACAAGGCGTGCATATTCGCGCCTTGCAAGCATAAGTGCGGTTTCAGGATCTTCCGCCGCCTCATCGATCAGGAACTCAGGGTCATACTGCTGCCTCTCGGTGTCGATAGGAGCAATCGTCTGAAGCATGATAATCAGAGGCCGCTGCAGGAGAGCTGCCAGTACTGCCCCAGCTACATTAAGTACCAAGTAGGTGAGCGCAATGACCATCGGCAGCGAGACGTTTAGCGCGGCCGGTTCCGGCAAGCTGCCAAGAGCCGAAAGTAAAACGACGGGCACAAGCACGGCCAGTGAGCCGAGCGCCTTGACTGCCGCTTGCCACACCGCCAGCTGACGGGGCAATCCCACAAGGTGGGACGAAACCAGCACTACGCTCAGCCCTGAGCCAAGATTGGCTCCGCAGACGATCACGAGGGCGGACTCAAGAGGCAGCAAGCCTGCAGCGCTTAGGGCCACGGTGATGATTGACACGGTGGAAGAGGACTGCATCACCAAAGTGATGACGAGACCGATCAAAAAACCATAGACCCAGGATGTGGACGCAAAAACGAAAAACTCCTGCGCCCACGCATTCTGCTGCAGGCCGGCACCAGTTTCCTTCACCATTGCCAGACCCAGCAAGGTCAGGCCAATCGCGACCAGCAATTCAGCGCTACGCCGGCCTGTTTCATGACGGTGCAATGATGCAAGATAGAAGACAGCGACCAACGAAAGGGCGCCAAGCGCAGCCAGACGCAAATCGATAGATGCCAGGAAAACCAGGACAGAGGTTCCGACGCCTGTCCAGGCGCTGATGGACAGCGCGGCAGGAAATGTGATGGCCCGTGAATTGAGAAGCCCCATACACACAAAAGCCGATGCACTCGTGCTCTGGGTGAGGGCACCGAGAAGAATGCCCATAACAGGGCCCGACAAGGGCAGTTTCGCAAGAGCACGAAAAGCAGTTCGAACATAGCGAGCCGAGAGCGCCCGAACAGCCTCCGCAAGCATGTGTAGACCCGCGAGAAAAAACCCCAGGCCGGCCAGAGCCGCAACGGTGTCGGATATCATCTCCGTCAGCCCCGCGTAGCCCGCAGCGCGCTCGCCAGAACATAAGCCGTGATGACCAGACTGAACCCGATGACCACCAGAATGAACAAGCGTAGACTGCCGTAACGATCCTGCATGTCGATCAACAACGTGCTCCGGCGCTGATCGGAAATAGCCGCGATGTCCGCCGAAAGCTTGCCGATGCCCGCTTCCAAAGCACGGTCAGCCCCGCGAACGCTCTTGTCGATAAGGCTGGCCATATCTGGTGTGATGCTTATGGACAAGCCCCGCTCCTCGGCGAGCGCGGCCTCATATCGCGCGGTTAGGGTTGCATGTTCGTTGCTCAGGTCCGCGGCCCGTTGCGCTTCGTCCTTGAACCCGAGCTTTGTCGCGCCAATGGTTACTCTGGCCAGATCTTCATCCATCCTCTGCGCGTGCGAACGAAATGACGTCAGATGCTTCTCCAGCAGAGTGCCCTGATCCCCGCGCAAGAGAACATTTTTCCATTCCTGGATCTGGACCTTGAAATTGACCTGCGAATCCAGCGCCGCACGCGACAGGTCCTGCAACTCAGCCGTTTCCATTGTTCCCGCCGTCCAGGCACGGTTGATGGACCAGATCGAGAACAGCGTGAAAAGACCGATGACTGCAACCAGCGCGATCATGGTGAAGGCCGAGCTCGTGATTGCCCGGCGAAGCTCGATCTTGCCGTGTAGTTTTCGGCTGTCAGCCATCAGCGCTCTTTCCTTACCAAAACCGAGTGCTCGGCTTACCACATGACGAACAGATGACGCTATAGCTTCACAGACCCAACAACTGAAGGCTTGGTCGAACACCGGCGTGCCGGCAGTGAAGCAGCAGGCCGGCGCGCAAAACTCCTGGACCTCCCGCGTTTCCCGGAGAAAGAGCTTCGTGCCGCTCCGGCCAACCGAACCATCAACCGCATGTTCCGGCGGGCAGCCCAACCGATGATTCGCCATACGACCAGCAGCCATCAACTTACTCCCATGCAGGTACGGAATACGTTTCCATCAATGCCGACGCCCCGCGGACAGTGGCTCGAATGCTCACAGGTCCCCCTAATCCAACTTAAAGTTTCGGCAGACGGCAAAAGCTGCCGTTACCGGAACTCAATGACTGAGGCAAAGTTAGCATGGTAAATCCTCACAAGAACTCCAAAGCTCAATCCAGAGTTGAAGACGGAACAGAACAGGTCACGCAAGTGAAGTATCGAAGAAACAAATGAAGGCGCGCAGACTAAGAAGCTGCGAGTACATTGCGTGTCCAGCGGACTCCCCTGGCCATCGTCTGTCCTCACTTTCTCAGATGCGCCCTGCATCTCATGAGTTTGGATGAAATTGTGTCGACATCGTCCGACGAAACTGGTCATCTAGCGATCCTGCTCATGACCCAACTCGAGAATAGGTAGTTCGAATGCCCTTTAAGTCATCTGTTGATCTGTTGGCGTCCAGACGGAGCCTGTTCAAAAGCGCCGCCGGAGCCAGTGCCATCATGGCGCTTGCGGCATCACCAAGCCATCTGATGTCATCAGCAAACGCAGCCGACAGCAAGAGCGCCGCTCCGCACATTGCATCCACGGATCTGGACTGGAAGAACAACGAGCGTGTAAACTTAGGTGACGGCCCACTGGAGGACGGCAAACTTGGCAGCCTCGCCGCTCTCGATGTGAAGGCACTTCCACTTCTGAAGAACGTGACCCTCAATATCCAAAGGCTCTCGCCTGGTGCAGCAAGAGAACCGCATTGGCATCACAGCGTATCGGAGCTGAACTGTGTACTCGAGGGCACAGGCGAGATGGGCATTATCGGGCTGGACGGGATACTAACCCGCATTCCCATTGAGCCCGGAAGCGTGACCTTCGTGCCGCAAGGCCTGACGCACTACGTCGCCAACACCGGCGGCACTGACCTCGTCATGGTGATGTCATTCAATTCAACCAGGACGACGAGTTCGGGCTTGTCGAACTGCCTCAGGGCATTTCCGCAAGACAGGTTTGCTCAGATGACCGGGCTCGCCGCGGCAGAGATCACCACGCCAGGTGATGAAGGTGCGTTGACCTACACCAAGATCGAAGCTCTTCCGGAGATTAAGCCTAGCTCCTCCTATTTGGTAGACGGGGCAGTCAGTAGCATAAATTTTAGCGCCATCCCGGGCTTTGCCAGTGAATATGCAACGGGGAAGGATGTTGATGCCAAGATCATGGGCCAGCTTGATGGCATCTCAATGAGCCTGATGACAGTTGAGCCCGGCGCGATGCGTGATCTGCACTGGCACCCACACGGCACGGAACTGGTCTACATTGTAGCCGGTGAACTGGAAATTGGGCTTCAGGCACCGGGCAAGGCGGGTGACAGCTCGGTATTC
Source organism: uncultured Hyphomicrobiales bacterium (assembly GCA_903930095.1). Taxonomy (GTDB): domain Bacteria; phylum Pseudomonadota; class Alphaproteobacteria; order Rhizobiales; family Aestuariivirgaceae; genus Aestuariivirga. The sequence goes on along the minus strand of CAIYXE010000201.1, from coordinate 3,855 downwards.
ACAGCAGGTCAGGGCCAGGCCGTCGCCCTGCCTGAAGGCTGGTTACATTATGCAGCCAATACCGGCTCGGAAACCGCGAGGCTTATTGTAGTGTGGGAATCAACACAACCAAAGTCGGTCGAAGTAATGAGTATGCTGTCGGTCCTCCCCACCGAACTGACCATGGCCAGTGCAGGCTCAATGCTTAATGCCACTCAGGCGAAGGCTCTTCTCGGAAAACCTGTACGCGCCATCTCGCCAAGGCCCTGAACCACTACCGATGACGACGAGAACAGTCGCGGACTATGTCATCTCGCATCTGGCCTCTCTTGGTGTCAGGCACATCTACGGCTATCCGGGCTTGCCTCTCTTGCCGTTGCTGGCGGCAATCCAGCGTCAAGACACGATCCGCTGGATCTTGATGCGCCATGAGAACGCTGCGGCACTGGCGGCATCTGCCTCAGCCAAACGAACAGGCATACTTGGCGTTTGCTGCCTTTCGTCAGGGCCCGGTGCGCTGCAGGGCGTGTGTGGCATTGCTGATGCGAACCTTGACCGCGCACCCGTCCTGGTGATTACCGGGCTCCTGGCGCGAAGCCAGCAGGGCCATTGGGGCTTTCAGGATGTTGACCAGACCGCCTTGTATGGTTCCATTCTCGCCGAAAGCCTTACTTGCTCTTCCAACGCACAAATTGCTCCAGTTCTAAGGAAGCTAACTGGCTATGCCCTGAACCAGCAGGCAGCCGCACATTTGGCTCTCCCAGTCGATCTTCTTGCAGAGCCCATCCCGGATGACGACCCATACGACGACATTGCTTCCCCCCAAGCGTCAATTTCAGCATTTGCCAACAACATCAGCGATGATGACATCACTCTTTGTGTCAAGACACTTGTCGAGAACAGTCCAGTCATTGCCGTTGGAGGCCGAGCGATCGGTGCAGGACGGCAGATAGAAGAACTGGCCGAGGCGCTCAATGCTCCAATCGTCTCGTCTTTCGAGGGTAAGGGAATTGTTGACGAGAGCCATCCCCATTATCTTGGCATCCTGGGCGCATGGGGCCATCCTGCTGTTGCTGCAACAAGAGAGATTGTCGAGAAGTCAGGCATCGTGATCTCATTTGGGATCGATAATCTCAAGCCCTTTGTCTCAAACGGGAGGACGGCACAGAACCGCAGGCTCATCTGCTGCGCGACAACAATTGCTGGCCTGAACTATGAGTATACCGCGGATATAACGATTATCGGGAACATGGCCGACATCGCCAAGCGCATTGCCGGCGCGGTCTCACCACAGCCAAGATCCGAACTCACTCAGGAGCTATCGTTGAAGCGGCTGGAAACCATGACAGGCATTCTTGAGAGCATGCATGAGGATTACGATCTCGCTCATGCATCCCTTCTCGACTTCCTGTTGCAGCTGAATCCAATGCTAAATGAAGGGCATAACATCGTTGTTGACTCCGGTGCGCACACACTATGGGTGTTGCTCTACCTCCGCCTCAAACACCGTCAGAGATATGTTGTCAGCAGCCGCTTGGGAACCATGGGGTTCAGCCTACCTGCCGCCATTGCCGTGCAGCTCGCCGATCCCGGCCGCAAGACCATTGCGATCTGTGGAGATGGTGGATTCGCGATGGTTGGAATGGAACTGGCCACGGCAGTTCAGAACCGCCTGCCCATCGTCATCATTGTCGTCAGTAACGGAGTCCTCCAGAATGTCATGGCCCAGCAGACGGTGCCCTATGGTACGACGTTAAACAACCCCGACTTTGTCGCCTTTGCCGAGGCATTCGGCGCCAAGGCCGAGATGATTGATGGATACACAGACGTCGACGCGGTTCTGCAACGCGCGCTCTCGCACTGGGATGGACCGTATCTTATCGAGTTGAAGGTCTCTCCCGCGCTGTTGGCGCCGATGAACAAGTGGGAGTAGATGCGTTTAACCTCGAGGCCCGAGTTGAGTCCGTCCGGAACCCTCGAGTAGCCTTTGGATATTCTGTTTGCTGGTGCGAGGAAACCTCAATGGTGGGGTGAAACAATTCGGCGACGAATAACCTCTTGTGTTGACGAACTCGCCCCGCGTGGGTTTGCAGACGGCCGTTGCCAAGAAACATTTACGTTGTATGGGTGCCATTACCACAATTCCCTTTGGTAAACCAAGCGGCGCAAGCTGGGTCCACAAGCGGATCCGTGGTTTCCGTCCACCGCAACTCATTGCGAAGACGTGACATTTCAGGCAATTATGTTATTTCAGCCACGTACAAAACTAAACGCCGAAACATGACATGCATAAGCCTGCTATCGGACTGATCTGCCCATTCTGGCTCCCACTATGGGGCGGGGCTGAACAGTATCACTTCAGACTCGCCTCAAAACTTCAAGAAAGGGGATTCCCGGTCAAAGTTTTCTGCGGAGTGGCAGAGGCGGAGAACAGAGAGAATGGAAACCTCTCAGTTGAGCGATATGTTCCATCGCGGAACATCCGCCCAGGCTGGTGGGGTAGAGCGCTGCATACCAGAGCAGATGAAGATTTCAGTACCATCTCTGACCATTATGAGTTCATGAGTGAGGCGGTACGGTGGGCGAAATCCACCGGCGTCAGAATTGCACTTATCGGCAACCCTTTCAACGATCCGCGCTTGTTTCATGCACGGGAAATGTACCGGCGGCTCCAGGACATCAACATCAAGGTGGGCCTTGTCCACCATGACCTGTCTTCAGAAATCGGCACGAACCTCCGTAAAGTCTACTTCAACGGGAAGTGCGACTGGAATACCGCGACCAAGATGGTTGCAACCAGCTTGAACAAACTAGCCGAGAAGGGACCTCATCTGAAGTGGACGGCCATGGCTGGCAGCCCTCTCTTCTTTGAACCGGACTTCTTCATTTCAAATTCGGATTGGGCCACCCAGTTCATTGACCCGCTTGATAAGTGTCCGAAGATCACACTCCATCCACCGATGGACCACGATTTCTGGAAATCGGAGAGCGGTAGTCCACCAACACTCTCCAAGGTTGATGTCCTCATGGTGAATCCTCAGAATCGAAAGAATCCGAAACTGATGAAAGAGATCATCGAGAGGAGTCCTGACTCAACAACTTTCCGGATTCTGAAAGGCGGGTGGGGCGACTCATTCTCGATCTTTCGGCAACTCATCGAACCGCTTCCGGAACAGAAGAAGGCACAGATTGACTTTGTTGAGTATGTCGATGACATGAGAGACGCCTATAGATCGTCCCGGGTGCTTGTGTTCCCAAGTTTCGAGGAAGGTTACGGCATGACGCCCGTCGAAGCGATGTACTGCGGATTGCCTGTTGTAAGCAGTGACTACCCGGCCATTGGAGAAGCAGTCGGAGATGCCGCCCATACTCTTTGTCCGTACAGGACCACAGCCGAGGATTGGATCGCGGCAATAGAGCATGCGTTGGACAATGAAGAGATGTGGAAGAATCGCTCTCTGCAGAGGTCGTACATTCTTGAACAGAGACAAGAAGAAGAGTTCACGCAATTATGTGAGTTTCTGTCCGGGATCTGTCATTAGGCGCTATCCGTGCCCCGTACTCCGCAATGATTGAGTGGAACGGGAACTGCCGTTCTTCGTTGCCACATCGCAAACTGGATATATCAAGAGACGCGAAGTGAGTGAAGGATCAAGAAATCTCGAATGAAACCGGACCTGATGCCGATGATGGCCGTACTCCGGATTAAACTGATTGGCGAGAGCGCTTTCTCAGCCTAGAATTAACTGTCGGAACTGAGTATACTGCATTCTGCAATTGGGCTGAAGTGTGCATGAAGGAATGTCTGATCCACGTTGGATTTGAGAAGACAGGAACGACCTCCATCCAAGAAAGTCTCTTCCTCAACCGAAGTAG
>CAIYXE010000200.1 GCA_903930095.1 uncultured Hyphomicrobiales bacterium | reverse complement strand
CGGTCATCCGCCGCCACACGCATGATGCGCTGCTCTTCGGTCAACTCGCCGGCCCGCTCACGCGCACACAGGGCGAGGAACCGGTCAGGCCACGCCACCGCACTGGCGATGGTCGTGTCACCGCACCCGCCAGCCACGAGATCGTGCTCCCCATCATTGAGGCGCGCCATGCACACGGCGTGCATGTACTGGATGTGGGGATTCTCCAGATACAGCGCCCCCTCGACGGGCGGGCGGTTCAGCAGCGTCTCGGGCTGCTGGAACACCGCGCGATCGAGCTTGGAATCCGTGTTGATGATCCACACCGTACCCGGCGACATGCGCCCGATGCGCCCGATGCGCTGGCGCAGGCTGGTGGCACTCCCGGGCACGCCAATGAGTACGGCAAGATCGAGCCCCGGGATATCGAGGCCGAGCTCCATTGCACTCGTGGAGATCACGCCACGCAACCGTCCCTGCTGCAACGCCTGCTCGATCTGCGTGCGATGCGAGGGTTCGTAACCCGAACGGTAGGGCAGCACGCGACCATCTAGGACGTCGAGCTCCTGCTCGTCGGTCTCCTCCTGGTCGAGGGCCGCCTCGGCGGTCGAACGCGCGTCAGCATGGCGCCCCTTTCGCTTCAGGAGCGTGGCGATCATCTCCGTCTGCTTGCGAGAATCCGAGAACATCAGGAAGCGCGCCGCTCCGGCCAGAATGTGATCCACCATGCCGGAGACTGCCCGCAACATATCGGCCCCGACCGGCGGCTCCACCATGTGAATGGTGACCGGATGGCGCGGGCTTCCGTCGTCCTCCTCGCCGACAAGGACCGGCGTGCACCCCGTCAGCAGCGTCTGATGCTGTGCCGGCTCGCGGATGGTCGCAGACGCCGCAAAGAAACCGATACCCGCGCCCCCCAAGTTATGGTGCGCGTGCTTGATCCGGCGGAACAGGAAGGCTGAATTGGTGCCCATGACCCCCGTGTACACGTGCAACTCATCGATGATGATCAGTGCCAGATGGCGCACGAACCGCTGCACCGTTGCATTGCCGAGATTGGCCATGAGCCACGCGTGCATCACGTCGGGCGTCATCACAACCACCCGCGCCTGCTCGAGGAGCGCCGGCCGATCGGCCACAGGGATGTCGCCATCGATGCGAACAGCGGGCGGGAGGCCGAGCGCCGACAGCGCGGTGGTCCACCGGTCCAACTGCTGGCCGGCCAGCGATTTTTGCGGATAGACGGCAATCACGCGCGCCTGCGGAACGGCCAACAGCCGTCCCATAGCCGCGACATGGAAGGCAAGGGTTTTCCCGGACGCGGTTCCCGTCACGAGGCAGACATCGTCACCCGCAGCCGCCGCGTCGATCGCCGCCGCCTGATGCGTGTAGACCCCCGCCGGGCAGGTCGCGGCCAGCCATTGGGCCAGCCGCGGATCAACCGGCAGCGTGTCGGACGAAACCACGCGCGCCGCGCGGGCGGGAAGTTCCGTGGTGTGGGCAATACGCCAGTCAGCGGGCG
>CAIYXE010000199.1 GCA_903930095.1 uncultured Hyphomicrobiales bacterium | reverse complement strand
TGCGGCCGAAGGCTATGCCCGCTCCACGGGAAAATGCGGCGTCGTCCTCGTCACCTCCGGCCCCGGCGCCACCAATGCGGTGACGGGCCTCACCGATGCGCTCATGGACTCGATCCCCATGGTCTGCATCACCGGCCAGGTGCCTACGCAACTCATCGGCAATGACGCCTTCCAGGAATGCGACACGGTCGGCATCACGAGGCCCTGCACCAAGCACAATGACCTGGTCAAGGACGTGAACGACTTGGCCCGCATCCTGCACGAGGCCTTCTATGTCGCCACCCACGGCCGCCCCGGCCCGGTCGTCGTTGACATCCCGAAGGACGTGCAGTTCGCCAAGGGCCGCTACGTGGGCCCCAAGAACATCGAGCACAAGACCTACCGCCCCAAGGTGAAGCCGGACCAGAACGCCATCCGCGCCGCGGTTGAGCTCATCGCCACGGCCAAGCGCCCGGTCCTCTATACCGGTGGCGGCGTCATCAATTCGGGCCCCACGGCTTCGAAGCTGTTGCGTGACTTCGTGGAGATGACCAACATCCCGATCACCTCCACGCTGATGGGCCTTGGCGCCTATCCGGCCGCGGGCAAGAACTGGCTCGGCATGCTCGGCATGCACGGCATGTATGAGGCCAACATGGCGATGCATGACTGCGACGTCATGATCAATGTCGGCGCAAGATTCGATGACCGCATCACCGGGCGCCTCAACGCCTTCTCGCCGGGCTCGAAGAAGATCCACATCGACATCGACCCGTCCTCCATCAACAAGACAGTGCGCGTCGACATCCCGGTCGTGGCTGACGTCGCCCATGCGCTGGAAGACATGATCCGCGTCTGGAAGTCGAAGTCGCTCTCGCTTGACAAGAAGGCGCTGGATGTCTGGTGGAAGCAGATCGATGGCTGGCGCGCCAAGGACTGCCTCAAGTACAAGAAGAACGCCGACGTCATCATGCCGCAATATGCGGTGGAGCGTCTCTATGAGCTGACCAAGGATCTCGACACCTACATCACCACGGAAGTGGGCCAGCACCAGATGTGGGCCGCCCAGTTCTACCGCTTCGAGGAGCCGAACCGCTGGATGACCTCTGGCGGCCTCGGCACCATGGGCTATGGCCTTCCCGCCGCGGTGGGCGTGCAGCAGGCACACCCGAAATCACTCGTCATCGACATCGCAGGCGATGCCTCGGTGCTGATGACCATGCAGGAGATGTCAACCGCCATCCAGTACCGGCTGCCAATCAAGATCTTCATCTTGAACAACCAGTACATGGGCATGGTGCGCCAGTGGCAGCAGCTCCTCCACGGCAACCGCCTGTCGGAGTCCTACACGGAAGCACTGCCTGACTTCGTCAAGCTGGCGGAGGCCTATGGCTGCGTCGGCATCCGGGCGACGAAGCCCGCCGAGCTCGACGATGCCATCCGGGAGATGATCAAGACACCGCATCCGGTGCTGTTCGACTGCCGTGTGGCGAACCTCGCCAACTGCTTCCCGATGATCCCCTCGGGCAAGGCCCACAATGAGATGCTGCTGGGCGAGGACGTGGCGGATGAGGACGTTGGCTCGGTCATCGACGCCAAGGGCAAGATGCTGGTCTAAGGAAACAGGAACATGAACGCAC
>CAIYXE010000198.1 GCA_903930095.1 uncultured Hyphomicrobiales bacterium | reverse complement strand
CTGTCGGACTTGCGGGTCATGCCAGCATGGCAGTCGCCCTCCATGCCGGAGAACAGGAAATGTGCCTCGGGCACCCATTGCTTCTCGAGGCCCCTGTCGCGGTCGGGGTTGGCGAGCAAAACATCGACCGCGCCTGCAAAGGACAGTTTGGTAAGGAGTTCCGGCAAGGCTGTATCTCCGTCGTCTGCGATGCTACGTCTAGCCCGATCATGTCCGAAAATCATTCCGAAAACATGCTCGACCTGTCCGGCCTGCTATGCCCCCTGCCGGTGCTGAAGGCCCGCAAACGGCTGGAAGCCATGGCGCCGGGTTCAGTCCTGAAGGTCATTGCCACGGACCCCATGTCGGCCATAGACATGCCCCACTTCTGCAACGAGCAGGGCCACACGCTTCTGGAGCAGGCGAAGGAAGCAGGCGCCCTCATATTCAGGATCAGACGCAAATGACCTTCGATTTCGGCGCATTCAACAATTGGGGTACCCTGAGGACGGTGGCCATCCGTGACGTGGACGCGGCCTTTGTGAGCGATGCCAAGATCGACGCCGAGTGGAAGGACCTGAACTTCCACTCCCGCCCCGACCTCGCCAATGCGCGCACGGAATACAGGGTGGTGGAGGAGATCCTGGCTTCAACGGGTGCCGAGGTCATCAAGCTGCCGCCGTCGGAGGGCCTCACCCTCGATTCGATCTATACCCATGATGCGCTGATCGTCACCCCGCGCGGCCTTGTGAAACCCCGGATGGGCAAGCCGCAGCGGCGGATGGAATCGACCGTCAACGGAGCGGCGCTGGAACAGCTAGGTTTCCCGATCGCCGGTGAAATCACGGGCGACGGCAAGGTTGAAGGTGGCGACCTTGTCTGGATCGACCGGTTCACGCTGCTGGCCGGGGTGGGCTACCGCACGAACCTTGAGGGCCTGCGCCAGCTCGGCGAACTCGCCGGTCCCGACGTCGAGATCCTGTGGTTCGACATGCCGCACTACAAGGGGCGCTCGGACGTTTTCCACCTGATGTCCTGTCTTTCGCCACTCGACCATGACCTTGCGGTGGTCTACCCGCCGCTGATGGCGGCACGGCAGATCGAGTTCCTCGAATCGCGCGGCATCAACTTCGTGGAGGTGCCGCCGGAGGAATTCGATACCATGGGCTGCAACGTGCTGGCGCTGGGACCCCGCCATGCCTTGATGGTGGATGGCAATCCCGAGACGGAGCGCCGCATGAAAAACGCCGGCGTCAGGGTCGAGGTCATCAAGGGCTATGACATCTGCCGCAAGGGCGAAGGCGGCCCCACCTGCATGACACGCCCACTGGTCCGCGGCTGAGGACAAAAATGGCCGGGTTTGCCCGGCCATGTCCCGCTACGCCAGAAGGTCCTGGATCTTTTTCGAGAAGCCCACCGTCACCGAGCCGTCCTTGTGCTCGATCAGCGGGCGGCGAATGAGCGAAGGGTTGGCGACAGCGAGTGCCACGGCCTTGGCCTCCGTGAGGTTCGCGGTCTTTTCCGGAGGAAGGCCGCGCCAGGTGTAGCCTGCCTTGTTGATCATCTTCTCCCAGCCGCCGAGAGACTTGGACCATACGGCGACTTGCTCCTTGGTCACAGGATCGTCCTTCACGTCAGAGAAGCTGTGCTTGATCTTGTGCTCGTCCAGCCAGTCGATCGCTTTCTGGCAGGTCGAGCATTTGGAAAGTCCATAGAGCTTGAT
>CAIYXE010000197.1 GCA_903930095.1 uncultured Hyphomicrobiales bacterium | reverse complement strand
GTGCTCCTGTCCTTCCGCCTCAATGACATGAGCATGATCTCCGGCGGCCCCGGCGGCTCCAGCTGGTGGGACAAGGTCCCCTCCAAGTTCGACGGCTGGGGCGAAAAGGAGTTCCGCGCCGCGGGCTTCCGCGCCGTACCCAATAGTGTGGTCCGCAGGTCGGCCTATGTGGCGCCGGGCGCCATTCTCATGCCGTCCTTCGTCAACTTGGGCGCCTATGTCGATACCGGCACCATGGTCGATACCTGGGTGACGGTCGGTTCCTGTGCGCAGATCGGCAAGAACGTGCATCTCTCCGGCGGCGTCGGCATCGGCGGCGTGCTGGAGCCGATGCAGGCGGGCCCCACCATCATCGAGGACAATTGCTTCATCGGCGCGCGCTCCGAAGTGGTGGAAGGCGTTATCGTGGGCGAGGGCTCCGTCATCTCCATGGGCGTGTTCATCGGCCAGTCGACCAAGATCATCGAGCGCGAGACGGGCAAGGTCCACATGGGCAAGGTGCCGCCCTATTCGGTGGTCGTCTCCGGCTCCCTGCCGCAGAAGCCCTACGCCGACGGCTCGCCCGCGCCGTCCCTCTATTGCGCGGTGATCGTCAAGCGCGTGGACGAGAAGACAAGGTCGAAGACCTCGATCAACGAGTTGCTGCGCGACTGAGGCCGAATACCATCCACACCAATCTCACCATGCGCGGGCTTGACCCGCGTATCCTTTTGTACGGCCAGCAAAAAGGATCGCCGGGTCAAGCCCGGCGAAGGTGAAGAGGGTGGTGTGCGAACTCGTTCCCACTGCGCCTCCGATGCACTACACTGCGCCTCATGAAGAACACCCCCACCGATCCCGTTCCGCTGCTGCAGGACCTGATCCGCTGCAGGTCCGTGACACCCGCCGAGGGCGGCGCGCTGACATATCTCGAGAATCTGCTCTCAACCAACGGCTTCGTCTGCCACCGGCTGATCTTCCGGCAGGAGGGCACGCCCGACGTCGAGAACCTTTTCGCGCGCATCGGCAGCAGCGCGCCGCATTTGTGCTTTGCCGGCCACACCGACGTGGTGCCAGAAGGCCTGCTCGATGGCTGGACCCATTCGCCTTTCGCGGGCGAGATCGCGGACGGCTTCGTCTTCGGCCGTGGCGCCTGCGACATGAAGGGGTCGGTTGCCGCCTTCACCGCTGCCGCGCTCGACTTCATCAGGGGCTCGCGCAAGTTCAGGGGCTCGCTGTCCTTCCTCATCACAGGCGATGAGGAAGGCCCCGCCATCAACGGCACGGTGAAGGTGCTGCGGTGGATGAAGGAGAACGGCCACATTCCCGACCACTGCATCGTCGGCGAGCCGAGCTGTCTGGACACGTTGGGCGACACTATCAAGATCGGCCGGCGCGGCTCGCTGAGCTTCGTGGTCACGGTCGAGGGGCGGCAGGGCCATGCCGCCTATCCGCACAAGGCGGACAATCCCATCCCCAAGCTTGCGCGCTTCATCGATCGCATCGCCGCGGCCCGGCTCGACGACGGAAACGGCCATTTCGATCCCTCGACGCTCGCCGTCACCACCTTCGACGTCGGCAACCCGGCGGGCAATGTCATTCCGTCGCGCGCCATGGCGAAATTCAACATCCGCTTCTCCACGGAGCACAGCTTCGCCTCGCTGCGCCAGTGGGTGGATCAGGAGATCGCGGCGGTGAGGAAAGAGCTGGGTGGCACATGGTCCGTCTCGGCGACCGAGGGTGCGGATGTCTTCATCACCGAGCCAGGCTCCTTCGTTGGCCTGGTGCAGGACGCGGTGGAGCGTGAAACGGGCGTTTTGCCAAAGCTCTCGACCAGCGGCGGCACGTCGGACGCGCGCTTCGTGAAGGACTACTGCCCCGTGCTCGAGTTCGGGCCCACCAATGCGACGATCCACCAGACCAACGAGCGGATCGGCGTTGAGGAGTTGCGCGCCACGCAGGCCGTCTATGGCCGCATCATCGCAGATTACTTCTCGGCGGAACTGTAGCCGACGCGCAGCAGGTAAAGGCCATCCGGCGGCGCCACCGGCCCGCAGGCCGCCCGGTCGGCGGCTGTAAGGGCGCGCTTCAGCTCCCAGGGCGTCCACTTGCCCTCGCCCACCAGCCGGAGCGATCCCACCATGGAGCGCACCTGGTTGTGCAGGAAGGAGCGCGCATCGGCGCGGATCTCGATCAGCTCGCCGTAGCGTGCGACGTCGAGGCGGTCGAGCGTCTTCACCGGCGAATTGGCCTGGCACTGTGCGGCGCGGAAGGTGGTGAAGTCATGCTTGCCCACGAGATGCTGTGCCGCTTCATGCATGGCGTCGGAATCGAGGTCGACGGGCAGCCACCACACCTTGCCGCGCTCCAGCGCCGGCGGCGCCCGCCGGTTCAGGATGCGGTAGAGGTAGTAGCGCCGCGTGGCCGAGAAGCGGGCGTGGAAGTCTTCCTGCACCTCCTCGGCCTCGAGCACGCTCACCGGATGTGCGCGCATGTTGCCGTTCAGCGCGTTGCGGAGCTTGAAGGGGTCCCACGGTTTCACGAGGTCGACATGCGCCACCTGTGCCAGCGCATGCACTCCGGCATCCGTGCGGCCCGCGCCATAGACCATGGAAGCACCGCCATTGATGATCGCCACCGCGCGCTCGATCACATCCTGGATCGAGGTGCCCCCGGCCTGGGATTGCCAGCCGGTGAAGGGCGCGCCGTCATATTCGATGGTGAGCTTGTAGCGCGGCATCAGCGGGCCACCGTTCCACGTGGAACAGGAAAGCCGCGCAGGAACTCGCCCGCGTCCATCGCGCCCTTGCCCTCGCGCTGGAGCTTCAGCAGGCGGATGGCGCCTGAGCCGCAGGCGGCGGTGAGATCGTCGCTGACGAAGGTGCCGGGCGCTCCTGAGCCCTCCGCCACCTCGCACAGCAGCACCTTCAGGCGCGCGCCGTTCACTTCGCACCACGCGCCCGGAAAGGGCGACAGGCCGTGGATGTGGTTTCTCACCTCCTGCGCGCTCCTGGTGAAGTCGATGCGGGCTTCCGCCTTGTCGATCTTCCTTGCATAGGTGACGCCCGCGGCGGGCTGCGGAACGCAGGCGATCTCCTGCTGTCCGAGGACGTCCACCATCAGGCCTGCACCCAGCACGGCCAGTTCGTCATGGAGGGACTGCGCGGTGGTGGCGGGCGTGATGGCGATCCTGCCCACCCTGCACATCGGCCCGGTATCGAGTCCTTCCTCCATGCGCATGATGGTGACGCCGGTTTCCGCGTCTCCCGCCATGATGGCGCGCTGGACCGGTGCTGCGCCCCGCCAGCGCGGCAGCAGCGAGGCATGGACGTTGAAGCAGCCCATGCGCGGCGCATCGAGGATGGCTTTCGGCAGCAGCAGCCCATAGGCCACGACGACGGCGGCATCGGCGTTCACGGCGGCAAAGCGCGCCTGTTCCTCGGGGGATTTCAGCGAAACGGGTGTTCTGACCTCAATCCCCTGCGAGGCCGCGAAGGCATGGACCGGCGATGGCCGTTCCGCCATGCCGCGTCCGGCGGGCCGTGGCGGCTGGGAATAGGCGCAGGCCACCGTGTGCCCGGCGTGGCTCAAGGCCTTCAGCGTTTCAACCGCGAAGTCCGGCGTTCCCATGAACACGAGGCGCATGCTCAGAGCTTTCCGAGCTTCTGGGCCTTCTGGAATTTCTTGAGCACCCGCTCGCGCTTGAGCCTGGAGATATGGTCGATGAAGAGCACGCCGTTCAGGTGGTCGATCTCATGCTGCAGGCAGGTGGACATCAGCCCGGTGGCATGGAGTTCCATCGGCTCGCCCTGGCGGTCACGATAGCGGATCCTGATCTCCGAGGGGCGGGTCACCATTTCATAGTATTCGGGAATGGAGAGGCAGCCCTCTTCGTAGTCGCTCTGCGCCGGGCTGGACCAGACGATCTCGGGGTTCGCCACGAACAGCGGCTTCTTCTCCTCGCCGTCCTTCGACAGGTCGATGACGAGCAGGCGCTGCGGCACGCCCACCTGGATGGCGGCGAGGCCAATTCCAGGGGCGCGGTACATGGTCTCCAGCATGTCGTCCCACAGCCTGCGCACGCCGGCATCGACCTGGGCCACGGGCCTCGATACCTCGCGGAGCGTCTTTTCGTCGGGCAGGGTGATGATGGGAATCTGCGGCATGGCCGTCACTTAATAAACCCGCCGCCGCCGGTCAATCGACGGGTTCAGTGCCCGTCATAGGGGCTGTTGCAGCGGTAGTGCTTGTGGCCCTTGCCGATGAAGGTGTCGGTTGCGGGGTCATAGGTCCGGTAGCGCTCGCTGCACCAGGCCACGTGCCGCGCCGAATGAGCCGCGGCATGGTTGTGCTTGTGGTGGTGCTTGAAGTCGCCGTAGCGATAGATCTGGAACGGCTTCTGGTACCAGTAGCTGCCGGGCCTCACCACCATGGCGCGCTGGTGTGGCGCATAGTCCATGCGCGCGCTGCAGTAGTCGAAGCCCTCGGTGCAGTTCTTCTCGATCACATAGGGCTTCCAGATCCGGCTGCCGTCGTCATGGCGGCCGAAGGCGAAAAAGTCCGCAGCGGAGGCCGTGGGGGCCAGCATGGCAAGGCCCGCGAGGGCCGTGAGAACCGGAATGATCTTCCTCAACATCTGAACCGCTCCCCGGAATGTTCTTTCACCACAATGCCTCCCTCAAGGCCGCTTGGCAAGCCATGGCGCTTGCCTTTTGGGCCCTGAACCGCCATATACCGCCCGGGAGGTTGGCGGCGGACGTGCCGCTCGCCAACCGGGTCAGGTCCGGAAGGAAGCAGCCCTAACGAGACAGGAACGGGTTGCCCGTCCAGCCTCCCACCTCTTGAACCTGCCCCGCGGAAGCCCGCCATGGACGACGCTCAGAGCGGCGCGAACGCCACAGGGTATCGCGTTCTTGCCCGGAAATACCGCCCGCGCACATTTCCTGACCTCATCGGCCAGGATGCGATGGTGCGCACCCTTTCCAATGCATTTTCCTCCGGCCGCATCGCGCAGGGCTTCATGCTCACGGGCGTGCGCGGCGTCGGCAAGACGACAACTGCCCGCCTCATCGCCCGCGCCCTGAACTATGGCGACAAGCCGGCGATCGACATGCCCTCTTATGGCCCCCATTGCGAGGCCATCCTCGAATCCCGCCACATGGACGTGATCGAGATGGACGCGGCGTCGAACACCGGCGTCGACAACATGCGCGAGATCATCGACAGCGTGCGCTATGCGCCTGTCCAGGCGCGTTACAAGGTCTACATCATCGACGAAGTGCACATGCTCTCGAAGAGCGCCTTCAACGCGTTGCTGAAGACGCTGGAAGAGCCGCCGCCGCATGTGAAGTTCATCTTCGCCACGACCGAGATCAACAAGGTTCCCGTCACCATCCTGTCGCGCTGCCAGCGCTTCGACCTGAAGCGGCTGGATGCGGCCCTGCTCGCCTCGC
>CAIYXE010000196.1 GCA_903930095.1 uncultured Hyphomicrobiales bacterium | reverse complement strand
TACATGGGCCTCGAGCTGCAGTCGCTGGCGCTTTACGTTCTGGCCGCGATCAACCGTGACTCCGCGCGGGCTTCTGAGGCGGGGCTGAAGTACTTCGTGCTCGGTGCACTCTCCTCGGGAATGCTGCTCTATGGCGCGTCGCTCATCTATGGCTTCACGGGCTCGACGTCCTTCGCGCTGATCGCGGAGCACCTGAAGGCCCATGGGGCAGGCCTCGGCGTAATCTTCGGCCTCGTGTTCGTCATCGCCGGCCTGGCCTTCAAGATATCCGCCGTGCCCTTCCACATGTGGACGCCCGACGTCTATGAAGGCGCCCCGACGCCGGTGACGGCCTTCTTCGCGGCCGCGCCCAAGGTTGCCGCGGTTGCGCTCATCACCCGCACCATGGTCGAGCCGTTCGGCGCCATCGTGCCGGACTGGCAGCAGATCATCGTCTTCGTGTCGATTGCCTCCATGGCGCTGGGCGCCTTCGCGGCAATCGGCCAGAGCAACATCAAGCGGCTGCTTGCCTACTCCTCGATCGGCAACATGGGCTTTGCGCTGGTGGGCCTCGCCGCGGGAACAGAGCAGGGGGTTACTGGTGTCGTCGTCTACATGATCATTTACATGATCATGACGCTCGGTACCTTTGCCTGCGTGCTGGCCATGCGGCGGAAGGGCCACATGGTGGAGGAGATCAGCGATCTTGCCGGGCTCGCCCGCAGCAACAAGGGCCTGGCGTTCGTCTTTGCCATGCTGATGTTCTCGCTTGCCGGCATTCCGCCTCTTGCTGGCTTCTTTGCCAAGTATTTCGTGTTCCTCGCTGCGGTGAATGCCGGGCTTTATGCGCTGGCGGTGATCGGCGTCGTCGCGTCCGTCGTCGGCGCCTATTACTATCTCCGCATCGTCAAGATCATCTACTTCGATGAGCCCAAGGAGGCTTTCGACGCGATGGACGGCGAGGTGAAGCTGGTGGCCTATGCAGCTGGCGCCTTCACGCTGCTGTTCGTGCTGCCGTGGATCGCGAGCCCCATTATCGCGGTGGCGGCGGCGGCGGCGAAGTCGCTCTATTGATCCTCGATACAGGACATCCCGTCCGACACTTCGACCGGATCGATTCCACCAACCTCGAGGCTCGCAGGCTCGCCGACCAGGGCGAATGCGGGCCTCTCTGGCTTCGGGCCGATGAGCAGACGCTGGGCCGCGGCCGGCTCGGGCGAAACTGGGTGAGCGAGCCCGGAAATCTTTACGCCACATTCCTGTTTCCGATCTCCGAAGGCCCCCAGGCCGCAGCCCAGGTGAGTTTCGTGGCGGCGCTTGCCGTTCATGACATGGTGATGGCGCTGCGGCCGGGACTTTCACCGAGGATCAAATGGCCGAATGACGTTCTGATCGGCGGCGCCAAGTTCTGCGGTGTCTTGCCGGAGGTGGTGGGCCAGAACCCCACGCGCATCGCCATCGGTTGCGGGGTGAATGTGGCCCATGCGCCGGTGGGAACACCCTATCCGGTGACGGCGCTGGGCGCGGACCTTGGCCTTGGTGACGTTCTGCGCGAACTCGATTCCAGCCTCACCCGGCGCCTCACGCAATGGGATGAGGGCCGGGGCTTTGCCGCAATCCGCGACGCCTGGAGCGAGCGCGCACTTGGTCTTGGCAGCGCCATTACGGCAATCACGGGCACAAGACAGATGCGCGGCACCTTCCGGGCGCTGGCGGCCGATGGCGCGCTGGTCCTTGAAGGTGATGACGGAACACTGACCCCCATTCACGCCGGCGAAGTGAGCTTCGCTGAACTCGAAGCCTTGAGACGGAAACCAACATGAACGCCAGGCGCCGCGCCCAACTTCCCCCCGAACTCGTGTTCCTGCCCTTAGGGGGAACGGGTGAAATCGGCATGAATTGTTATTGCTATGGCTCCGGCCCCGCCGATGAGCGCCACTGGCTGATGGTCGATCTCGGCGTCAAGTTCGGCGAGGAGACGGACCCCGGCATCGACGTGGTGCTGCCTGATGTCGGCTTCATCAGCGCGGAAAAATCGCGCCTCCATGGCCTGGTGCTGACGCATGCGCATGAGGACCATTTGGGTGCTGTCGCCTGGCTCTGGCCGCAGCTTGAATGCCCCGTCTACTGCACGCCGTTTGCTGCACAGATCCTTGCGCTGAAACTCAAGGAGGCAGGGCTCGACGAGCAGGTGCCGGTGAAGGTGATGCCGGTCGGCTCCCGCTTCAAGCTGGGGCCGTTCGAGCTTGAATTCGTCTCCGTCACCCATTCCATTCCGGAGCCCACCGCGCTGTTGATTGAGACGCCTGAGGGCCGGGTTCTCCATTCGGGAGACTGGAAGATCGACCGCACGCCAGTGCTGGGCCAGGGCATGGACGAGAAGCGCCTGCGCGAGATCGGCGCCAAGGGCGTGGATGTTCTCATCTGCGATTCGACCAACGTGCTGCGCGAGGGTTTCTCGCCGTCGGAAGCGGATGTGGCAGCGCGCATCGCGGCCATCGTCAGCCAAGCGACGGGCCGCGTGGCGGTGACGACCTTCGCCTCCCACCTCGACCGCATCGCGACTTCGATCCGCGCCGCGCGCGCCTGCGGGCGCGAGGTGGTGATCGCGGGCCGCGCCATGCGCAACACCATCGAGGCGGCACGCGCCTGCGGCATGCTGAATGATTCAGGCCGCCTGCTCGATGAAGAAGAATTCGGCTATCTCCCGCCGGACAAGGTGATGCTTCTCTGCACCGGCAGCCAGGGCGAGCCCCGCGCGGCAATTGCCCGCATCGCGGAGGACCAGCACCCGCATGTCTCGCTGGAGGAGGGCGACCTCGTGATTTTCTCCTCCAAGACCATTCCCGGCAATGAGAAGGAAGTGAGCCGGGTGCTGAACAATCTGGCGGAGCTCGACATCGACGTCATCACCAGCGAGGATGATCTCGTCCATTCCTCCGGCCACCCGCGCCAGGGCGAGCTGGCGATGCTCTATGATTGGGTGAAGCCCAAGGCGCTCATCCCCATGCATGGCGAGCCGCGCCATCTGCGCGCCCACCGGGAATTCGCCCATGGCAAGGGTATCCGCGACGTGCTGATCCCGCGTGACGGCCACATCACCAGGCTGGCGCCGGGCCCGCTCGATCATATCGATGAAGCGCCCTGCGGAAGGCTGCATGTCGACGGCAAGCTGATCGTGCCTTCTGAGGATGGGCCCGCCAAGCAGCGCCGCAAGCTGTCTTACGTCGGCATCGTCTTCGTCAGCCTCGTCATCACTGCCAAGAGCGAGTTGGCGGCCGACATCGAGCTCATCGCGGATGGATTGCCCATGGGCCTCGAGGACGACCTCATCGAAGCCGCCGAGAAGGCCTTCGGCTCCACGCCCAAGCCCCGCCGCAAGGATGTGAATGCGCTGGCGGAATCGATCCGCACCTCGGTGCGCCGCGCGGCAGACATCGCCTGGGGCAAGAAGCCGATCGTGAAAGTGTCCGTCACCCAGCTGTGACGCTGCTTTCTCCCGGGCACCATCTCCCAATCTTCCCTTCTCCCACTGCACGCCCGTTCACTTTCCGTTCGTCTTCCCGCCACTTGTGGGCTAAACAGCGCCGCGATCCAAATCCCCATGATGGAAATGCTATAAGCCCCGAATCATGAGCAAGCACGTTCCCCCGCCGGAAGGCCCGAAAGACATCGAGAAGATCGACCTCAAGGAAGCCCTTGAGGAACGATACCTGGCCTATGCACTCTCCACCATCATGCACCGGGCGCTGCCTGATGTGCGCGATGGCCTGAAGCCGGTGCATCGCCGGTTGCTGCATGTGATGCAGATGTTGCGGCTCGACCCCAACGCGGCCTTCAAGAAATCGGCCAAGATCGTGGGCGATGTGATGGGCGGCTACCACCCCCATGGTGACCAGTCGATCTATGATGCGCTGGTGCGCCTCGCGCAGGACTTCTCCTCGCGCTATCCGCTGGTGGACGGTCAAGGCAATTTCGGCAACATCGACGGCGACTCGGCCGCCGCCTACCGCTACACCGAAGCGCGCCTGACGGAGGTCGCCAAGCTGCTGCTTGAAGGCCTGGACGAGGATACGGTCGACTTCCGCCCCAACTACGACGGCTCGCTTCAGGAGCCCGTGGTGCTTCCGGGTGCTTTTCCGAACCTGCTGGCCAATGGCTCATCCGGCATCGCCGTCGGCATGGCGACGTCGATCCCGCCGCACAATGCGGCGGAGCTGTGTGAGGCAGCGCTGCACCTGATCAAGACGCCCAACGCCACGGATGAGAAGATCGCCCAGCTCGTGCAGGGCCCGGACTTCCCAACGGGTGGCATCATCATCGATGACCGGGCGTCCATCGCCGAGGCCTACAGGACGGGCCGCGGCGGGTTCCGCGTGCGCGCGCGCTGGACGCAGGAAGAGCTGCCGCGCGGCGCATGGCAGATCGTCGTCACCGAGATTCCCTATCTCGTGCAGAAGAGCCGGCTCATCGAGAAGATTGCGGAACTGCTCACCGCCAAGAAACTGCCGCTCCTCGCCGACGTGCGTGATGAGTCGGCTGAGGATGTTCGCGTCGTGCTGGAGCCCAAGAGCCGCACGGTGGACCCGACCCTCATGATGGAGCAGCTGTTCCGCAACACCGAGCTCGAGGCGCGCATTCCACTCAACATGAATGTGCTGAGCCACGGCAAGGTGCCGAAGGTGATGAGCCTCAAGCAGGTGCTTCGTGAGTGGCTCGACCACCGGAAGGACGTGCTGGTCCGCCGCTCCAACTTCCGCCTGGGCGAAATCGCGCGCCGCCTTGAGATCCTCGAGGGCTATCTCGTCGCCTACCTCAACCTCGATGAGGTGATCCGCATCATCCGCGAGGAGGATGAGCCCAAGGCCGTGCTGATGGCGCGCTTCTCGCTCACTGACAATCAGGCCGAGGCCATCCTCAACATGCGGCTGCGCGCCTTGCGCAAGCTGGAGGAGATGGAGATCCGCGGCGAGCACCAGAAGCTGGTGAAGGAGCAGAAGGCACTCAAGGCGCTCCTGAACTCCGAGGACGACCAGTGGTCGCGGATCTCGGAGGAGATCAAGGGCGTGAAGGAGAAGTACTCCAAGAAAACGCCGCTCGGCCGCCGCCGCACCGATTTCTCCGAAGCGCCGGAAATCGATCCTGACCTCGAGCAGTCGATGATCGAGAAGGAGCCCGTCACCGTGGTCTGCTCCGAGAAGGGCTGGATCCGCACGATGAAGGGCCACATGGAGGATTTCTCGGGCCTTGCCTACAAGGACGGGGACAAGGGCCAGTTCGTCTTCCACGCCATGTCGACCGACAAGGTCATGCTGTTCTCCTCCTCCGGCAAGTTCTTCACCCTCGATGTGGGAAAGCTCCCCGGCGGGCGCGGCCATGGCGAGCCGGTGCGCCTCATGTGCGACATCGACGCGGCGGATTCGATCGTCTCGCTCTTCGTGCACCAGCCGGGCGTGAAGCGGCTGCTCGCCTCCACGGAGGGTGACGGCTTCGTCGTCCCCGAGGACGAGTGCGTGGCGACGACCCGCAAGGGCAAGCAGGTGCTGAACGTGAAGGCCCCGGTGGAGGCCTGCGTCTGCGTTCCGGTTCCGGAAGATGCCACCCACGTGGCCTCGATCGGCGAAAACCGCAAGATGATCATCTTCAAGCTCTCTGAAGTTCCTGAAATGACGCGCGGCAAGGGCGTGCGCCTGCAGCGCTTCAAGGACGGAGCCTTGAGCGATGTGCGGGCATTCAGGTTGAAGGACGGCCTGTCCTGGACGGACAGTTCGGGCCGCAACTTCGTGGTGACCGACCTCAAGGAATGGATCGGCGAGCGCGCGCAGGCTGGCCGGCAACCGCCGGCGGGCTTTCCGAAGCGCAACAAGTTCGGCTGAACCATTCCCGGCGCAGGACGTAGCAAGCGGCATGATGAAACGCCGCATCTTCCTGCTCCTGCCCTTTTGTGTTTCCTTCACCACCGCGCGCGCGGAGGAAGATCCCTGGCGGCTTCTGGGAGAGCCCGGCGCCGTCGTTCTTTTCCGCCACGCGACAGCACCAGGCACGGGCGATCCGGCTGGTTTCGTGCTCGGCGATTGTGCCACTCAGCGGAACCTGGACGACCGGGGGCGGGCCGAGGCACGCGCCCTTGGGGCGGCTTTCCGGGCACGCGGAATTCCGGTGGGCAAGGTGCTTTCTTCCCAGTGGTGCCGGTCGCGGGAGACGGCGGAACTGGCCTTCCCCGGCCAGGTGCTGGAGGAACCCGGCTTCAACTCCTTCTTCGGAGACCGCACCGCGGAGCCAGCTGCAACGGCGCGCGCGCGTGACATTCTCGCAGGCTGGCAAGGGCCTGGCGTGCTGGTCGCCGTCACACATCAGGTGAACATCAACGCCTTGACAGGGATCGCCCCGCGGCCGGGCGAGGGGGTCATCCTCACACGGCGGGATGGCGCGATGGCGGTATCCGGACGTCTGCCACCTCCGGATCCGGTCCCCTGACCCGGGCGCGATGCCTGAAGGTGCGGCGGCATTAAGCCTGCGTTCACGGTCGCCCGCTACTATCCTTCTGGTTGAGTTGATCGCGGATATCGTAGGCATGGCAAGAGGCGTTCACTGGATCAGCAATGGGCGGGCCTGCACTGCGCCGGGAGACGTATCCTCACCTGCAGGAGAACGTCAGGCCCTGCAGCGTATGGGCTTCATCAAGATCGTGGAGAACGAGGCCGGCACCACGCTGCGCTGGAGCATGTTCGCGGCCAACTGGTCCTCGCTGTTCTTCGTGGCGGAATGGGTTCATGGCGCGGTGGGGCCGTTCCATCTCCAGTACTATTCCGCAGGCTGGTTCAACGAGCGCTTCGATCATGCGCATGGCGCGGCGGAGCGCATCCGCCACCTGATCCAGAAGAGCGACGTGCATCTCTCCCAGACCGTCTACATCCGCAGCGCCCCCGAGGACCGCCGGGACGTTCCCGATCTCTTGCGGCAGGTGCTGCGCGACAAGGCGGCCGATGAGGAGTGCTCGATCGACTGCACCTATGATCCCTCCTCGCAGCGCTTCCGCGTGGCGCGGGTGGGGCGGCATTCCACGATCGCCAAGCTCTGGGGAGTGAACCCCGTGTCCTATCCCTGCCTGACCGGCCACTCTTACGACCATGCTGTGAGCCGCGCCTATCCGCAGGTGAGCCGCAGCGGAGAGCCTCACTACGACCATATCTATGCCGCCATGGCGTCAGCCAACGGCGATGTGGTGTGGGTGCCTTACCAGCGTGTTGTGCTGCCACTGAACACGGGGCGCAACAGGAAGGCGGTGCGCGTCGTCACCGAACTGGCGAAGGTAGATATCTCTCCTCTGTAGAGACCATTTCGGCAATCGAGAATTCGAGGTGGCGCCGCAATGCGATGCCGATCCATTCGGCCTGTTCGGCGCCTTCTGGTTCCCACTCCCAGGTCAGGAAGCTCTGTTCGAGGTGGCCATAGCCCATGCGCACCATGTGGCCGCGCGTGGCCATGGATTGGCCGGTCAGCGCCCAGATCGCCTCCGGCTGCCACTTCACCATGGCGAGCAGCATGCCGATGCGGGGGAAGATCGGAAAACACCCCTTCACCTGTTTGTCGATCCACAATTCGCCATGATAGACGATCCTCCCGCGGATGAGGTGGGAGAGCGAGTGCTCCGGCGGCATCACCGCGCGCGGCACGATCATTTCCCGCCGCCGGGCATAGAGGCCCATCATCCAGCCCAGAACCCACTCGGCAAGGTTGGGATCGGCATCGTCAAGACGGAACGCCTGAAGCCCCACCGTCTTGCCCGACGCATCGGCCACCGACATCCAGAAGCCCCGCTCGGAGAGGCTGCGGCAGGCCTGTGGATCAAACATCGGGGAGATGTCGCTGCTGCGAAGCTCCTGCCGCAAGCGGGCCAGTTCCGCGAAGTCCGTGTTCAGGCGAAAGGAAAAGCCTTGATCGGTTCCCTGGCGGATCAGGTTGGAAATGGCCGTGATGGTCCGCAACGGATCCGCCAGGCCGGTATCGATTCCGATGGGCTGCACACCCTGCAAGCCAAAATTCAACGCATACATACAGACAACCCCACTGCTCCGAACGGTGCACCCCAGTCGTGGCTTCCCTTTGCGGCACCATATGAAATGGGCGCAAAATGCAATTCGAAGTTTAGTATTAACCTGAACGTAACGTCAACTTAATTTTTTCGACGGCCGGTCAGGCAGGGGCCGGCTCGCTCCGAAGGGACGACCAGAGCCGCCACCAGCTGTGCGCCAGGAGTGTCACCACCACCAGCGCGCCCCCGATCAGGACGCGTGAACCCGGCACCTCGCCGAAGAGCAGCCAGATCCACACCGGGGTCAGCACCGTCTCCAGCATGAAGAACATGCTGACGTCGGCAGAGGGCAGCACGCGCGGCCCCCTCGCCAGGAGGACGGTGGCGAGCGGAATGGCAATCAGGCCGTTGAGCGCCAGCCACACCCAGGCCGGAACGCCGAAGGCGCCGGAAGCCACCAGCGCGCCCGGCGCGATGCCGAACAACAGGGCGGCGAGCAGGGCGGAGGCGAGGTTCCCCGTGGCGAGGCTCGTTGCCACTTTCCTG
>CAIYXE010000195.1 GCA_903930095.1 uncultured Hyphomicrobiales bacterium | reverse complement strand
GCGCGCTTCTACGATGCGCTGGCGCTGAAGCAGGAGGGCAAGACGGCGGAGGCCAAGGCCGCCCTCGAGGCCTTCCTCAAGGACACCCCCGCCGATGCGCCATGGCGGCCCATGCTGGTGGCCGAAATGCAGGACATGGGCGCCAAGCCGCCCGCGCTTGACAGCGAGACGATGGCCGCCGCGCAGGATATGAGCGCGGAAGACCAGCAGGCGATGATCCGGACCATGGTGGACGGGCTGGAGGAAAGGCTTGCCGCCAACCCGGACGACCTCGACGGCTGGCTGCGGCTGATCCGCTCACGCGCGGTGCTGGGCGAGGCCGGCAAGGCGAAGGACGCGTATGACAAGGCGCAGGCGCATTACAGCGGCAACGCCGATGCGCTGGCGCAGATCGCTGCCCTGGCAAAGGACATGAAGTTGCAATGACCCGCAAGCAGAAGCGCCTGACCATGATCCTCGGCGGGCTCTCCGTCATCGGACTCGCGGCGGCGCTCGTGCTCTTTGCGCTGTCCGATACCATCACCTTCTTCCACACGCCGAGCGACCTGGCCGAAACGGGCGTGAAGCCCGGCGAGCGCATCAGGCTGGGCGGCATGGTCGAGGACGGCAGCGTGAAGAAGGGGCCGGGCACCGCCACCAGCTTTTCCGTGACTGACCAGATCGCCGCCATCACGGTCACCTACAACGGCATATTGCCCGATCTCTTCCGCGAGGGGCAGGGCGTGGTCACCGAGGGCAAGCTGCAGCAGGACGGCACTTTCGTGGCTGACACGGTGCTGGCCAAGCATGACGAGAACTACATGCCGCGCGAACTGGCCGACAGCCTGAAGGAAAAGGGCGTGAAGCTCGGCAAGGGCGCCGAAGAAGGAGGATATCAATGATACCGGAGATCGGGCATTTTGCATTGATCCTCGCCGTTGGCGTGGCGCTCTACCAGACGCTGGTGCCACTCTATGGCGCGCAGCGGGGCGACGTGGCGCTGATGCGCACGGGCATATCAGCCTCCGTGCTGCAATTCGCGCTGGTGCTGCTCGCCTTCCTCGCCCTGACGCACGCCTATGTGGTCTCCGACTTCTCCGTGCAGAACGTGTTCGAGAACTCGCATTCGGCGAAGCCGATGATCTACAAGCTCAGCGGCGTGTGGGGCAACCACGAGGGGTCGATGGTGCTGTGGGTGCTGATCCTGGCGCTCTACGGCGCGGCCGTGGCGCTGTTCGGGCAGAACCTGCCGATGCAACTGCGCGCGCGGGTGATTGCGGTGCAGGGCGCGATCGGCCTCGCCTTCCTGCTGTTCATCGTGCTGACGTCCAACCCCTTCCTCCGGATCGACCCCGCGCCCATCGAGGGCAATGGCCTGAACCCGATCCTGCAGGACCCGGCCCTGGCTTTCCACCCGCCCTTTCTTTACGCGGGCTATGTCGGGCTCTCCATCGCCTTCGCCTTCGCGGTGGCAGCCCTGATCGAGGGCCGCGTGGATGCCGCATGGGCGCGCTGGGTGAGGCCGTGGACGCTTGCCGCCTGGATGTTCCTGACGGTGGGCATCGCCATGGGATCCTGGTGGGCCTATTACGAGCTCGGCTGGGGCGGCTGGTGGTTCTGGGACCCGGTCGAGAACGCGAGCTTCATGCCCTGGCTGGTGGCGACCGCGCTGATCCACTCGGCGATCGTGGTGGAGAAGCGCAACGCGCTGAAGATCTGGACGGTGCTGCTCTCCATCCTCGCCTTCTCTCTCTCGCTCATGGGCGCCTTCCTGGTGCGCTCGGGCGTGCTAACCTCGGTCCATGCCTTTGCGGTGGACCCGGACCGCGGGCTGTTCATCCTCATGATCCTCTGCTTCTTCTCCGGCGGAGCGCTGGCGCTGTTTGCCTGGCGGGCGCCCGCGCTGAAGGCCGGCGGCCTGTTCGCGCCGGTGAGCCGCGAGGGGAGCCTCGTGCTCAACAATCTGCTGCTCTGCGTGTCCTGCCTCGCGGTATTCGTGGGCACGCTCTATCCGCTGGCGCTCGAGACGGTGACGGGCGAGAAGATCTCGGTGGGCCCGCCCTATTTCAACCTCACCTTCGGGCCGATCATTTTGCCTTTGCTGCTGATCGTTCCGCTCGGTCCCTTCCTGGCGTGGAAGCGCGGCGACCTCGGGCTTGCCATGCAGCGGCTGTGGCTGGCACTGAGCCTCTCTGTGGCGGTGGGCCTTCTCGTGCTGGCGCTCAATGTGCGCGGGCCGTGGCTGGCGCCTGTTGGCATGGCTGTGGCGGCCTGGCTGGTGCTGGGCGCGCTCTTTGACCTCGCCGCGCGCATCTCACTGTTTAAGGCGCCGCTGTCGACCAGCTGGCACCGGCTGCGGGGGCTGCCGCGCTCCGCCACGGGAGGGATACTCGCCCATGCAGGCGTTGGCATCATGACGGCGGGCATTATCGCCATCTCGCTGTGGAAGACCGAAATCATCGTGGCGCTCAAGCCCGGCGAGAATGCGGACGTCGGCGCCTACAACGTGACCTTCGTGGGCGAAGCGCCGCTGACCGGCCCCAACTTCACCGGCCGCGTTGGCAGCTTCCTGCTGAAGAAGGATGGCCGCGAGATCGCAACGCTCACCTCAGAGAAGCGCGAGTTCAAGCCCTCCGGCATGCCGACCACCGAAGTGGGCCTGTACCAGACATTGCTGGGCGACGTCTATGTGGTGATGGGCGACGATGCGGGCGAGGGCGCGCGGGCGGTCAGGCTCTATTACAACCCCTTCGTCAACTTCATCTGGCTGGGCTC
>CAIYXE010000194.1 GCA_903930095.1 uncultured Hyphomicrobiales bacterium | reverse complement strand
TTGCCGTCTTCCGGCAGCCTCGGCAGCGGGTGCACCGTGATGCCTTCCTCGATCAGCGCCTTGGCATCATCGACGGAGGCCTGTCCGTAGATGCCGCGGTGTTCGGCTTCCTCATAGTGGATCTTGCGGGCTTCCTCGGCAAAGCGGTCGCCGACGTATTCGGCGTTTGCCTCGACGTGCTTGCGCATCTCGCGGACCATCTCGATCATCCCCGCAAGGCGCGGATCGACGGGGCCGGAGACCATCTTCTGCGGCGCGCTTTCGCGGCGGTTGGACTTCACCGGAATGCCGGGCGCCATGAGCTGCTTCTCGACCTTCACCGATCCGCAAACGGAGCACGCCACGAGGCCGCCTGCCGCCTGCGCATCATAGGCGGCACTGTCACGGAACCAGCCATCGAAGGCGTGGTCCTTGTCGCAGATGAGGTCGTAGCGGATCATGACAATCAGGTAGCAATGCCGGAAACGGGTTTCAAGACCGACAGTTCCACTGCGCGCTCATGGCTCAGGGCGGGGATTTGGGCCCGGGCCAGATCCGCCGCGGAGAGGTCGATGTCCGCCATGATGACGCCGGGCTCCGTGCCCGCTTCCGCCAGCACCTCGCCCCAGGGCGAGACGATGAGGGAGTGACCATAGGTCTCGCGCCCCGACTCATGCCTGCCGCCCTGGGCGGCCGCCAGCACGAAGCTTCCAGTCTCGATGGCGCGCGCCCTGAGAAGCACGTG
This sequence comes from uncultured Hyphomicrobiales bacterium, assembly GCA_903930095.1. Taxonomy (GTDB): domain Bacteria; phylum Pseudomonadota; class Alphaproteobacteria; order Rhizobiales; family Aestuariivirgaceae; genus Aestuariivirga. The sequence continues at coordinate 2,550 of CAIYXE010000194.1, read as the reverse complement.
CCAGTGCGCGATGCCCGTGGGAACGGTGAAGGCCGAGGGCACGGTGAAGAGCCTGGCGCCCGCCCTGGCAAGGGTGCGGTAGAGATGGGGAAAGCGGATATCATAGCAGATGGTGAGGCCGATGGCGGCCATCGCCGTCTGCACCAGCACGGCCGTGGAGCCGCCTTCATAGGCCTCGGACTCGCGCAGGGATAAGCCCGTGGGGAGATCCACGTCGAAGAGATGGATCTTGTCATAGCGCGCGGCGAGCGTGCCATCAGGCGCGAAGAGCAGCGAGCGGTTCACGAGCTTGCCGCCCGGCCCCATGAGCGCGAGCGAGCCGATGTTGAGCCAGATGGCGAGCTCCTGCGCCAGAGCGGAAAAGTGCCGGACGCTGCCATCCTCCGCTTCGGGCCTTGCGAGGGCGCGGAGCCGGTCACGGTCGGGCTCGAGGATGCTGGTCATCTCCGGCGTCGAGACGAACTGCGCGCCCTCCGCCCTGGCCTGGCGGATCAGCCGGGATGCATCCGCCAGGTTGCGGGCCACGTCACGGCCCGAGCGCATCTGGACGAGGGCGGCGCGGATCACCGGGGATGGAGCATCGCGTCGAGCTGGCCGCGGCGGTCGAGCTCATGCATGTCGTCGGAACCGCCGACATGCTGGTCGCCGATGAAGATCTGCGGCACCGTGCGCCGGCCGTTGGAGCGGATCATCATCTGCTGGCGCAAGGAGGGATCCTGCACGTCGATTTCCGCGAAGGACACGCCCTTCTTCTTCAGCAGCGCCTTGGCGGCGTGGCAATAGGGGCAATAGGGCGTCGTGTAGATAGTGATGGGTGGAGGCGTCGTCATCATGGCGTCAAATATGAGGCCTCGCCGGAGCGGGGACAAGAGCGAAGCTGAGGAGGCTGACCCGCGCCGCGCCGGCCTTCTTCAGAGCCTCTGTGCAGGCCTCGGCGGTGGCGCCGGTGGTGCGCACGTCGTCCACCAGCAGAACGGTCTTGCCAGCCAGCGCTGCCGCGGCCTCAGGACGGACCAGGAAGGCGGCCTTCACGTTGCTGCGCCGCTCGGCCAGGCCGAGGCCGACCTGGGCGCGCGTCCGCCGGACCCTGAGGAGAACATCGTGGCGCCACGGCTTGCCTGACAGCAGGCACAGGCGCTGCGCCAGGAAGGCAGACTGGTTGAAGCGCCGCTGCCACAGCCTGAAGCGGTGCAGCGGCACAGGCAGGATGACATCCGCCTCCGCGAGGAGCCTTCGCCCGGCGCGCGCCATCATACGGGCCATGAGAAGGCCCGCCTCCTGCCTGTCCTGATATTTGAGGGCGTGCACCAGCCTGCCGGACGTCTCGTCGAAGATCACGGCGGCGCGCGACCTGTCCCAGGGCGGAGGATCGCTGAGGGCGGCGGCCGAGACGGCGCCCTCGCCCTGGTCATAGGCGAAGGGCGTTCCCAGCGCATCGCAGACGGGCTCATCGAGGTGCTGGAGCCTCGCCCAGCACGGCAGGCAGAGGCTGGCGGGCTCGCCAACCGCCGTGCCGCAGCACAGGCAGAGGCTCGGCGCGGCCAGGTCCACGGCGGCGCGCCACAGGCGGGCTGGAAGGGCTGTGAGGCGGGTCTGCATGACGCAAGGGTAACACACTGCGCGGGAGGCGTGGATTCCCTGCCGTGTTTGGTCTAACAGCGGCACCGAGCAGTCATACGGGAGCCAACATGTCTTTCTCGCGCGCCGACCTCGACCGTCTGTCACACATCATGGCGGAGGCCGCCGAAACCGAAATCATGCCGCGGTTCCGCAGCCTGGAGAATGGCGGCATCCGCGAGAAGACCGGGGCGCTGGACCTCGTGACCGACGCCGACGAGCAGGCCGAGTGGCGGATGCGCGAGAATTGCGCGAAGGCTTTTCCCCATGCGCTGTTCGTGGGCGAGGAATCAGTGGCGCGCGACGAGACCCTGCTGGCGAAGATCAGGGATGCGGATCTCGCCATCATCGTCGACCCGGTGGACGGCACGTCCAACTTCGCCTGGGGGCTGCCGCTGTTCGGGGTCATGGCGGGCGTGGTCTCGAAGGGCGAGACCGTGGCGGGGCTGATCTACGATCCCGTCGGGCGGGACTGGCACAAGGGCCTCAAAGGGCATGGCGCCTGGGGCGAGAGCGCCAACGGCCGCAGCCGCGACTTGCGCGTGGCGAAGCCCGACGTGCTCTCCGAGATGACGGGCCTCTCCTCCTGGTATCTCATGCCCGAGCCGCAGCGCACCCGCACGGTGGCGAACCTCGCCAAGACCAAGGCCTGCTTCAACTACCGCTGTGCGGCCTATGAATACCGCCTGATCGCCGAGGGCCTGGTGCACTTCACGCTGCATTACAAGCTGATGCCGTGGGACCATGCGGCGGGCGTGCTGATCCACCAGGAGGCCGGTGGCTTCTCCGCACTGCTCGACGGCACGCCTTACAATGCGACGAAGCATGACGGCGGCATCATCTCCGCGCCAGACCGCGCCACATATGAGCTGGTGAAGCGCGAGCTGGTCGGCTGATGAGCGGCCCTGCCCCGCTGTTCGACCGCGCGCTGGC
>CAIYXE010000193.1 GCA_903930095.1 uncultured Hyphomicrobiales bacterium | reverse complement strand
TCGACCATGGTGCCGGTGTCGACATAGGCACCGAGGTTGACGAAGGATGGCATGAGGATGGCGCCGGGTGCGATGTAGGCCGACTTGCGGACGATGCAGTTCGGCACCGAGCGGAAGCCCGCGGCGCGGAACTCCTTTTCGCCCCAGCCGTCGAACTTGGAGGGGACCTTGTCCCACCAGCTGGAGCCGCCGGGGCCGCCGGAGATCATGCTCATGTCATTGAGGCGGAAGGACAGGAGCACGGCCTTCTTGAGCCACTGGTTGACGTGCCAGTCGCCGTCCCGCTTCTCCGCGACGCGCGCCTTGCCGGAATCGAGCAGGTCGAGGGCCGCCATCACCGCATCGCGCACGGCACCCCTGGTTTCGAGATTGACCTTGTCTCTGGCCTCCCAGGCCTGTTCGATGGTGGTCTGAAGATCGGTCATGCTGTCCCTCCGGTCTCTAGCTAGCGCTGGCTTTTGTGGAATGGGCGGATGCGGTCAAGCCGGCCAAAAAGCTGGCGAGATCGTCCGTCACGTGGTGGATGTGCTCCTGGGCCGTGCCGCCGGTGGCCTTGTTCAGGTGCTCCGCGTCGCGGTTTTCCGGGCTCACCACCAGCACCGTCGTCATGCCCAGCGCATGCGGCGCCTCGAGGTTGCGGGCAATGTCCTCGAACATGGCGGAGGTTTCGGGCCGGATGCCCGTCTGGCGGATGAATTTGCGGTAGGGCTCCATCTCGGGCTTGGGGATGAAGTCCGAATGCACGATGTCGAAGATGTCGCCGAAATGATGCGTGATGCCGATGCGGTTCAGCACTTTCCCGGCATGGGCCACCGTGCCGTTGGTGAAGACCAGCTTGCGGCCGGGAAGCGCGTGCAGCGCCTCATCCAGCAAGGTGTTCGGCAGCACCGGCGAATGGTCGATGTCATGCACATAGTCCAGGAACGCATCCGGCGTGATGGCGTGCTCGGTCATCAGCCCGCGCAGCGTGGTGCCGTATTTGTAGAACATCTCCTTCTGGCGGCGCTTGGCCTCCGGATAATCGATGTTGAGCAGCCGTGAGACGAACTCGCCCATCTTGACATCGATCTGGTCGAACAGCCGGCAGCTTGCCGGATAGAGCGTGTTGTCGAGGTCGAAGACCCAGGTGTCGACGTGGGAAAAGCCTCTCATACGCCGGTCCGGGAGATGCGCGTGCCAACGCCATGGGGCGTGAGGAGCTCGAGCAGCACCGAATGCGGCACGCGCCCGTCGAGGATGATGACACCTTCAACGCCCGAATCGACCACGGCGGCCGCACTCTCGACCTTGGGGATCATGCCGCCGGTGATGGTGCCATTGGCGACGAGCTCCGTGAGGTCTCCCACCTTCAGCTCGCTGATGAGGTTCTTGTCCTTGTCGAGGACGCCCGCAACATCGGTGAGCAGCAGCAGGCGCTTGGCGCGGGTGGCGGTGGCGATGGCGCCCGCCGCCGTGTCGGCGTTGACGTTGAAGGTCTCGCCCTCCCAGCCCACGCCCACGGGGGCGATGACGGGGATGGCATCGCTCTTCATGATGGTGTTGAGGATATCGGTGTTGACGCGCACCGGCTCACCCACGAAGCCGAAGTCGATCTCAACCGTCTTGCCGGTTTCGGGATCGAACTTCTTCTTGGTCAGCTTCTCGGCGATGAGGAGATTTCCGTCCTTGCCGGAGATGCCCACGGCGCGGCCGCCCGCCTGCTGGATCGAGGCGACGATCGACTTGTTGATCGAGCCCGACAGCACCATCTCGACCACCGACATGGTGGCCTCGTCGGTGACGCGCAGCCCCTCGCGGAACTCTGGCTTCACCTCGAGCTTGTCGAGCATGCGGTTGATCTGGGGTCCGCCGCCGTGGACGACGATGGGGTTCAGCCCGCAGACCTTCAGCATCACCATGTCACGCGCGAACTGGTGGGCAAGGGCCGGGTCCACCATGGCGTGGCCGCCATATTTCACCACGATGATCTGGTCGTCGTAGCGCTGCAGGAAGGGCAGCGCCTCGGAAAGGATTCGGGCCGTCGTACCGAGTTCGTCCATGAGAGTGGTCCCCGTCAGTCGAGAAGCGTCCTACAGGACAATTGAGAGGGTTTCAAAGGGTCTCAGAGTTCATTCCCACTCCGTGGCCGGTCCTCTCCCGCAACGCGGGTGAGGAAGGGGACCCACCGAAGTTGGGGGAGGTGAGGGGCGGCGCGCTCGGGTCGTCCCGCAGTGCCCAGTTCCCCTCATCTCCCCGTTGCGTACCGCAGCGGGGCCCTTTTCCCGCTGAAGAAGCGGGAGAAGACGCCAAACGCCACCTAAAGCAGCCCCGCGATCTCCGCCCGGAGTTCCGGGATGCCGAAGCCCTTCTCGCTCGAGGTGGCGTGAAGTTCGGGGAAGGCGGCGGGGTGTTTGCGGATGGCGGCGGCGACCGTCTCGCGCATTTTTTCGAGTTCGGCGGGCTTGATCTTGTCGCTTTTGGTGAGGACGGCCTGGTAGGTGACGGCCGCCTCGTCGAGGAGGTCGAACATCTCCTCGTCCGCCTTCAGGATGCCATGGCGGGAATCGATCAGCACGAAGGCGCGGGTGAGGCCCGGCCTGCCGCGGAGATAGCCCCTCAGCACCGCCTGCCACACCTTCACCTCATGTTTGGGGGCCTTGGCATAGCCATAGCCCGGCATGTCGACGAGGGTGAGCTGGCTGTTGACGTCGAAGAAGTTGAGCTCGCGCGTGCGGCCTGGCGTGTTGGAGGCACGCGCCAGCCCGTTCACCCCGGTGAGCGCGTTGATGAGCGAGGACTTGCCGACGTTGGAGCGGCCGGCGAAGGCGATCTCGACGCCCGCCGACTGCGGCAGTTGCTCGAGCTTTGCAACACCCAGGAGGAAACGCGACGGGCCGCCGAAAAGACGGCGGCCCGCATCGATCTGGTCTTCGCTGAAGCGGGCGGTCAACTCGCGGCCTTCTTCTTGAGGAAGGGCAGGCTGTTGCGGATGTTGCCGAAGAAGTCGATCTCCACGCCATGCCGCCTCATGATGTAGGACTGCTGCAGGATCGAGAGCGTGTTGCTCCACGCCCAGTAGATCACAAGCCCCGCCGGGAAGGTGCCCAGCATGAAGGTGAAGATCACCGGCATCCAGTTGAACAGGCTCGCCTGGATGGGATCGGGCGGCGTCGGGTTGAGCCGCATCTGCAGCCACATGGTGATGCCCATGATGATCGGCCACACGCCGATCAGCAGCACTTGCGGCACCGTCCAGGGGATGAGGCCGAACAGGTTGAAGATGCTCGTCGGGTCAGGCGCGGAGAGATCGCGCACCCAGCCGAAGAACGGCGCATGGCGAAGCTCGATCGAGGTCAGGATGACCTTGTAGAGCGCGAAGAAGATCGGGACCTGCACCAATACGGGCAGGCAGCCCGACAAGGGCGAGACCTTCTCACGCTTGTAAAGCTCCATCATCGCCTGCTGCTGCTTCATCCGGTCGTCCGGATACTCCGTCTTGAGCCTCTCCATCTCGGGCTGGAGCTTCTTCATCTTGCTCATCGAGGCATAGGACTTGTTGGCGAGCGGGAAGACCGCGAGCTTCACCAGCACGGTCGCCAGAAGAATGGCGGCGCCGAAGTTGCCGACCAGGCCGTTCAGCCAGTCGAGCAGGTAGAAGAAGGGCTTGGTCAGGAAATAGAACCAGCCCCAGTCGATCATGTAGTTGAGGCCCTCGATGCCGTGCTTGGCCTCGATGGCGTTGATGGTGCGCACCACCTTGGCGCCGGCAAAAAGCTGGCTGCGATAGGACTCTGAGGCGCCCGGCTGCACGACGATTGCGTCCCGGCCGAGATAGTCGGTCTGGTAGACGTCGCGGTTGCCGGACCGGGTGTGGAGGAAGCTCGCGGTCACGGGCTTGGACTGGTCCGGCACGATGGCCGCGGCCCAGTACTTGTCGGTGAAGCCAAGCCAGCCGCCGGTGGTGTCGATCCGCTGCGGCTCGGTCTGTTCCGACACGTCGGAATAGTGGATTTCCTGGAGGCTGCCGTTGAGCCAGCCCAGCATGCCCTCGAAGAACACCCAGAAGCCAGAGACCGGCGGCGTGTCCTGGCGTTGGATGCGCGCGTAGGGAATGAGCGCGACCGGCGCCTCAGACCTGTTCTCCACCGTCTGGGTGACGGTGAACAGATACTGGTCGGAGATCTCGATCAGGCGGGAGAAGACCAGCCCCTCGCCATTGTCCCAGGTCAGGGTCACGGGGTTGCCGTCCGAGAGAACAGCGCCCGCCGGGGCCTGCCACACGGATTTCGAGTCGGGCATCTTGGCCAGCGTGCCGGTGGCCGGCACGAAGCCCTGCTCGGCGAACAGCGCCCCCGGCGTGCCGTGCGGCGACAGGAAGGTGATGGTGGGGCTCTTGGGGTCGATCGTCTCGCGGTAACGCAAGAGGTGCAGGTCGTCGATCTGCCCGCCCTGAAGATTGACCGAACCCGACACATAATCCGTCTCGATCTTCAGCCGCGGCGAGGCGGCAAGCGCCTGCTCACGGTTGACGGGCGCGGTGTCCGCGGTGCTGCCGGGAACGGCGCCGCCGCTGGTGGTGGTGGTGGTGGCGGCAGGCTGGCCCGCCACGCCGGTCTGCGCCTGCTGCTCGGCGGCGAGCTTCTCCTGCAAGGGAGCGGCATAGAAATACTGCCAGCCGAAGATGATCAGCATCGAGAGGACGATGGCAAGAATGAAATTCTTGTTGTCGTAAGTCATGATGTTCCCTTGTCCGCCGGCAGATGTGCCTTGCGGTGCAGCCTTTTCAAGGCGGAAGTGAAATCTTTCTCGAGTTCGGGGAAGGCACGCTCCGCGGTGGGGGCGCGGCCGATCAGCACGTAGTCATGGCCCGGCCGGGCGAGGTCCGGAAGCCCCAGCCTGGCGATCTCCCGCAGGCGGCGCTTGACCCTGTTGCGCATGACGGCGTTGCCGAGCTTCTTGGTCGCAGTGAAGCCGACGCGGGCGGGCGAATCATCGCCGCGGGCGCGCATCTGAACCACCATGCCAGGCATGGCGGCATAATCAGCCCGGGCGGCGGCAACGAAATCCTGCCGTCGCTTCAGGCGTTCCATGTCACGGTGACCCGGCGCTCAGGCCGAAAGGCGCTTGCGGCCCTTGGCGCGGCGGCGGGCGAGAACATTGCGGCCGCCAACCGTCGCCATGCGCGCACGGAAGCCGTGGCGGCGCTTGCGGACGAGCTTCGAGGGCTGATAGGTGCGCTTCACGTTCTTAAACTCCGTTTGGGCCCTGTAAGGCCAATGATTTTATATACATGGCCCGAGAAAACACCGGGCATGTCCTGACAGACAGTCGTTCCGCTTCAGGAATTTGACCGGGCTTATGGGGGAAAAGCGCGCAAGAGTCAACGCAGCCGAACACCGTGCCTGAACTCTGCTCACGAGCCGGTGACACCCCCTATCGCAAGCGCTCCGGATGGTCCATGTCTTCTCGCAGGATCAAGACCAGATGATGAAACAGGCCACCGAACGGCACCCGGACAGCGCAGGGCAGGGCAAGGACAGCAGGTTCCAGCGCATCCGCCGGTGGCTTCCAGCCGGTGCGCTGCTGCTGCTCGTGGCGGCGGGCTTCGGCTTCGGCCTTCACCGCCACCTGTCCCTCACCGCGCTGGCCGAGAACCGGGACGTGCTGCGCCACTGGGTAGACGGCCATCTCCTGCTGGCGCTTGCGGCCTATGCTTTGCTCTATTTTGCCGTCGTGGCGCTGTCGATCCCGGGGGCTGCCATCATGAGCATTGCGGGGGGCCTGCTGTTCGGCTGGGCGCTCAGCGCGCCCGTAACCATTCTGGCCGCGGTTGCAGGTGCGGCGGCGGTGTTCCAGATCGTGAAGACCTCTCTGGGCGCGGCGCTGGCCGAGCGCGCCGGGCCCTTCCTGCAGCGGCTGGCGCGCGGCTTCACGGAGAACGCCTTCAGCCTGCTCCTCTTCCTCCGGCTGACGCCGGTCTTTCCCTTCTGGGCGGTCAATGCGGTGGCGGGGCTCTGCCGCATCCCCATGCGGACCTTCATCATCGCCACGGCCATCGGCATCATTCCGGCCTCGCTCGCCTTCGCGCTGGTGGGCGCCGGCCTCGACCGGGTGATCGACGCGCAGCTGGCGGCGCACCGGGCCTGTGTCGCGGCCCAGGGCGCCCAGAACTGCAACTTCTCCATTGAGGCGTCTGCCCTGCTCTCGCCCGAACTGGGCTTCGGCCTGACCGGCCTCGGCGTCGTGGCGCTGATCCCGCTGGGCATCAGGCTCTGGAAGGAAAGGTCCAAATGAACGAACGGTATTTTGACATGGCGGTGATCGGCGCAGGCTCCGGCGGGCTCACCGTTGCCGCAGCGGCCGCCCAGTTCGGCCGCAAGGTGGTGCTCTTCGAAAGGGGGGAGATGGGCGGGGAGTGCCTGAATTCCGGCTGCGTGCCCTCGAAGGCCCTGCTGGCGGCGGCAAAGCACGCCCATGCCATGCGAACCGGCGCGGGTTTCGGCATCCGCCCGGTGGAACCGGAGGTCGACTTCGCCGCCGTGCACGCACATGTGCAGCGGGCCATCGCCGCGATCGCACCCCATGATGGCCAGGAGCGCTTCGAGAAGCTCGGCGTCACCGTGGTGCGCGCAGCGGCCCGTTTCCGCGACCCCCGGACGCTCGAGGCTGGCGGGGAGCGCTTCACCGCCCGGCGTGTGGTGATCTCAACCGGGTCAGGCCCGGCGCTGCCGCCGGTGCCGGGCCTCGAGGAGGTTCCCCATTTCACCAACGAGACGCTGTTCCAGAACACGGTGCTGCCCCGCCACCTGCTGGTGCTGGGGGCTGGGCCCATCGGCCTCGAGATGGCGCAGGCCTACCGCAGGCTGGGATCTGCCGTCACCGTGGTTGAGGCCCGGCTGCCGCTCGGCCAGGCCGATCCTGAACTCTCCGCCGTGCTGCTCGAACGGCTCACGGCTGAGGGAGTCGAGATCATGCCGGGCCGCGCCGTTGCCCGGGCCGCCCGCGACGGTGATGGCATCCGCCTCGCGCTCGACGGCGGCGGAACCCTTACAGGCAGCCACCTGCTGGTCGCGGCCGGCCGCCGTCCCAACATGGAGGGGCTCGGCCTCGAGGAGGCCGGCATCGCCTTCACCGCCCGGGGCATCACCGTCGACCGCGGGCTGCGGACCACCAACCGCCGGGTCTATGCGGTGGGCGACGTGGCCGGCGGCCGCTTCACCCACGAGGCGGCCTATCAGGCAGGACTGGTGATCCGCAATGCGCTGTTCGGCCTTCCCGTGAAGGCGCGCTCCGACATGCCGCAGGTGACTTACACTGACCCTGAACTGGCCCAGGCCGGCATGACGGAAGCCGAGGCGCGCGCACGCCATGGCGGCGCCGTGAAGGTGCTGCGCTTTCCCTTTTCAGGCAATGACCGCGCCCTGGCCGAGGACCGGACAGAGGGTCTCGTCAAGGTCGTGACGGGCCGCAGGGGCCGCATTCTGGGTGCCGGCATCGTGGGGCCGGGCGCAGGCGAGCTGATCCAGCCATGGGTGCTGGCGCTGGAACGGGGCCTCGGGATCAGCGCCATGGCAACGCCCGTGCTGCCCTATCCCACGCGGGGCGAGGCCGGGCGGCGGGCGGCCGTCAATTATTTCCAGGATTTTGCATCC
>CAIYXE010000192.1 GCA_903930095.1 uncultured Hyphomicrobiales bacterium | reverse complement strand
AGTTCGCCGTGATGAAAGGACTCTTCGGCACCGATGTCCCAGTGGCGCAGATGCATGTGCTGTGCGAGGACGAAGCCGTGATCGGACGCGCCTTCTACGTCATGGAGTTTGTGCAGGGGCGCGTGCTCTGGGACCAGTCTTTGCCCGGCATGACGGCCGCTGAGCGCGGCGAGATCTACGACGAGATGAACCGTGTCATGGCCGCACTGCACAAGGTCAGGTTTGCCGAGCGCGGACTGGCTAACTACGGCAAAAGTGGCGATTACATCGAGCGTCAGGTGGACCGCTGGAGCAAGCAGTACGTGGCCTCCATCACACAGCCCATCCCCGAGATGGACCGGCTCATGGCCTGGTTGCCGCAAAACATCCCCGACAGCGCCCGTGACGATTCACTGGTGAGCATCGTGCACGGCGACTACCGGCTTGACAATCTGATGTTCCACCCCACCAAGCCGCGCGTGCTGGCCGTGCTCGACTGGGAGTTGTCAACCCTGGGGAACCCGCTGGCCGACTTCAGCTACCACTGCATGGCCTGGCACATCAGCCCGGGCACCTTTCGCGGCATTGGCGGCCTGGATCTGGCCGCGCTGGGCATCCCATCAGAGCAAGACTACATCCGCAAATATTGCGAGCGCACCGGCTTTGCCACTCCTAAAGAGCTCGCGAAAGACTGGAACTTTTACCTCGCCTACAACATGTTTCGCATCGCCGCCATCCTGCAAGGTATTGCCAAGCGGGACGAGGACGGAACGGCATCGAGCGAACAGGCCCGCATTTCGGGCGCAGGTGCCCGCCCCATGGCAGAGCTGGCGTGGCAATTCGCACGCCAGCACTGAATCAACCACTCCAGGAAAGAAGAACATGGATTTTGAATACACCCCCAAGGTCAAGGCCATGCAGGCCCGGTTGCTGGCCTTCATGGACGAGCACATCTACCCCAACGAAGCGCGCTACCAGCAGGAAATCGACGCCAACCGCGCCAAGGGCAACGCCTGGCTGGCCTCGCAGGTGATCGAAGAGCTCAAGCCCAAGGCCCGCGCTGCCGGTCTGTGGAACCTGTTTTTGCCGCGTTCTCCGCGTGCGCCCGAGGGCCTGACCAACCTTGAATTCGCGCCGCTGTGCGAAGTCATGGGGCGAGTGCCCTGGGCGCCCGAAGTGTTCAATTGCTCGGCCCCCGATACCGGCAACATGGAGACTCTGGAGCGCTACGCTAGCGATGCTCTCAAAGACCAATGGCTCGAACCGCTGCTCAAGGGCGAGATCCGCTCGGCTTTCCTTATGACCGAACCCGAGGTTGCATCCTCTGACGCGACCAACATCCAGTGCTCAATTCGCCGCGATGATAATCACTACGTTATCAACGGCCGCAAATGCTGGTCGTCAGGCGCCGGTGACCCGCGTTGTGCCATCTACATCGTCATGGGAAAAACCGATCCCGAGGCGCCTCATCACTCGCAGCAGTCCATGATCCTCGTGCCAGCCAAGACCCCGGGCGTGAAGGTGCTGCGCCACCTGACCGTGTTCGGCTATGACGACGCTCCACACGGACACATGGAAATCCTGCTTGAGAATGTGCGCGTGCCAGTCAGTAATCTGCTGCTGGGCGAAGGCCGCGGTTTTGAAATCGCGCAGGGTCGCCTCGGCCCGGGCCGTATCCACCATTGCATGCGCTCAATCGGCGCGGCCGAGCGCGCCCTGGAATTGATGTGCACACGACTGAACAGCCGCGTGGCCTTTGGCCGCGAACTCTCACGCCAAACCGTCTGGCAGGAACGCATCGCCGAGTCCCGCTGCATGATCGAACAGGCCCGCCTGCTCACACTCAAGGCCGCCTACATGATGGACACCGTGGGCAACAAGGTCGCCAAGGCCGAGATCGCGATGATCAAGATCGTCGCGCCCAACTTGGCTTGTCAGATCCTGGACTGGGCCATCCAGGCACATGGCGGTGGTGGCATCTCGCAGGATTTCCCGCTGGCATTCTCGTACGCGCATCAGCGGACCTTACGTTTCGCGGATGGTCCGGACGAGGTACACCGCAACTCGCTGGCCAAGCTGGAATTGGCACGGCACACGACCATGCCGCGCGAGGTGGAGGTGCCTGTCACTCGCGGCAGCTGACAGGCAGACATGCGCGCGCCCGACCAAGATGCCAAAAACCTTGGCCCCATGTAAAGGCCGATGCGCATTAACGGGTATCCGATATTCATCCGATGGTGCGCTGAGGTGAACGTACATAACATAGGGGGTCGACATACTTTTCTCTACATCAACATGAAAATCCAAGTTCTTCTGGCAACTTGCCTGGCTTTCAATGCTATGTCCACTTCTGCATGGGCAACACCGACGGGTATTGCTGCTGCCATGCCTGCGGAGCAGGCTCGACCAAGCGTCGTTCTGGTGCATGGCGCCTTTGCCGACGGGTCTGACTGGTCCAAGGTCATCCCGTTGCTGCAGGCAAAAGGAGTCCAAGTGGTGGCAGTGCAAAACCCGCTCAGTTCTCTCGACGACGATGTCGCTGTCACAAAGCGAACCATTGATACCCAAACTGGAAAGGTCGTGCTCGTCGGACACTCGTGGGGCGGTACGGTGATTACTCAGGCGGGCGATCACCCAAAAGTGTCGGCTCTGGTCTATGTGGCGGCCTTTGCCCCCGATGTGGGTCAGTCCACGGGCGAGTTGGGCAAAGGATTCCCTACACCTTCCGGGTTGGCTCATATCAAACCCGATACTGCAGGATGGGTCAAGCTGACCCAAGAGGGGATGAGTCGTCACTTTGCTCAAGATCTCCCGCAAGCAGTGACCGAGGTGATGGCGGCTACACAGAGCCCGATTCATGCGGGGACGTTTAGCCAGAAACTGACCACTGCCGCCTGGAAGGTAAAACCCTCTTGGTACCTTTTGACCGAGTCCGACCGGATGGTGCCCCCTGAACAGCAGCGTGCCATGGCTCGCACGATCAACGCAAAATTGAGCGTTGTGGACAGTAGCCATGTGCCGCAGCAGTCCCAGCCTTCGCGAGTCGTAGATGTGATCATGGAGGCGCTTCTCAGCCTCAAATAAATTCGCGCTATGTCTGAGGATCACAGTTATCACCTGGACGGCTCCATACCGGTTGTGGATGCGGTGAAGGCTCTAGCCTTCGTGGGCGACTTGAGCATGGGGCAACCCGTCGATCATTCTGCTCGCACGGCGACACTTACTGCTAACCTGGCAGCAGCACTCGGTATCGACAAAGAACACCAGGCCCATGCAGTGTGTGTCGCCTTGCTGCGTTGGTCTGGCTGCACTGCAAACGCACCGGAGATGGCAGAGTTATTGGGCGACGATGTTGACGGTCGACTCAGGATGATGACTTCGGGTTTACCGGCCCACCTGATCGGAAAGATGGGCGCTGTGGCGCAAATTCATTGCGAGGTATCGGGTGATGTGGCACAGATGCTTGGATTACCCCAGTCAGTTATCGTGGCGCTACGCCGTATCTTCGAGACTCTGGACGGCGGTGGCAAGCCCCTAGGCCTCTCCGGTGGCGAGGTTCCGCTCGAAGTCCAGTTGGTGCAGACGGCGGGATATCTGGAGATTTACAGCCGCCTGCATGGACTCGACGGTGCACTCCATGTGCTGGCGGCGCTTGGAGGAAAGTTGTTTCCCGCCGACTGGCTGCCGGTGTTGCGAAATTACGCATCAGTCTGGATGCAGTCAATAAATGACGAATCTGAACGCATTGAGCATCACATTCAGACTCTCATTATCCCGTCAGCAAGCGTGCAATTGGAGTTAATCTCCGATGTTATCGATCTCAAACTCCCTTGGATGACCGGTTACTCGCGTCGAGTGGCCACTGCAGCCGTAGCCTGCGCTGAGCGGATGGGCTTGAGCCTTGCTGAGCGGCTGCGAATTCGTCGCGCATCTCTGATCCATGGACTGGGTCGCGCTGCGATACCTAATGAGGTTTGGAATCAATCCGTTCCCAGAGGCGAAGCGGACGTGGAACGGTTGCGGTTGGTGCCCTACTGGACCTTGCGTGCCGGCAGAAGAATCAGCTACCTGGCAGCCGAGGCAGAGATTGCGTCCTATGCCGACGAGCGACTCGATGGATCAGGCGCATTCAGAGGTGCGAAAGGCGTCGCCATCGGCATCGAAGCCCGGGTTT
>CAIYXE010000191.1 GCA_903930095.1 uncultured Hyphomicrobiales bacterium | reverse complement strand
TTCCTCGCCTCCGACTATTGCCGCTACATGACCGGGCAACTGCTCGTCGTCGATGGCGGCTTGATGAGCACATTCTGAAATCAGGAAAGCGACAGGAAGGAAGACGTCATGAGCAATGCAAAATTCCCCCGGCTGTCACGCCGGGACTTCGTCCTCACATCGGCCATGCTGGCGGGTGGATCTGCGCTGGGGGGCCTCCCGCGGGGCGCCTCGGCCCAGGCCAAGGACATGGACTTCTGGTACTGGGGCGAGCAGGAGCTGCCCGGCCTGCAGAAATACGTCGAGGAGTCTGTCGCCGCCTACAAGGCCGCCACAGTGAAGCCGATGCTGCAGGACACCGCCGTCGTCATCTCGCAGTTCCAGACGGCGGCCGCTGCTGGCAACGCTCCGGATGTCCAGTATCTCTGGAACGGCATCTATCACATGGAAAGCGTCTGGCTGGGCTATGTGAAGGGCCTCAAGGGCCTGGTGAAGGAGGATATCCTCAAGGCCTCCAACCCCACGTTGCTCAGCAACTTCGGCGGCGACACCTACCGCACCGGCTGGTACCCGCTGCCGATGTTCTGGTGCTACAACAAGACCATGTTCGAGACGGCAGGCCTTGACCCTGAGGCCCCGCCAAAGACGTGGGACGAACTCCTCGCCGCCTGCGAGAAGCTCAAGACCGCCGGCTTTGAGCCGCTGGGCGGCGGCATCCAGGATGGCTACTGGAGCGAATGGTACCTGACCCACTCCCTGCCCCAGCAACTTGACACGCTGGGCGAGGCCGTCGAGCTCTTCATCGGCGACAAGGACTTCCGCGATCCCAAGTATCATCAGCACTGGGTGAAGCTCGAGGAGCTCAAGACCAAGGGCTACCTCAACAAGGACATGCCCTCGCTCGAGCTCTATCCCGGCATCGATCTCGTGGTGGCGGGCAAGGTGGCGATCGGCCAGACCATCGGCACCAGGCTTCCCGCTGACAGCAAGGCAACCGGCGGCAAGATCGGCTACATGACCATGCCGGTGTTCGGCACGGGCAAGCTTGCGGGCGTGCCGATCGTCGACGTGCAGGGCCTCGGCATCTCCACCAATGCGGAGGATCCCGCGGCAGCCGCGGCCTTCCTCGAATTCCTGCAGTCACCCGAGCAGCTCAAGGCCTTCTGGGCCGCGACCGGCTGGCTCCCCTCCAACACCACCTTCGACGCGAACGTGATCCAGGATCCGTCAGTGCGCGGGCTGTGGGAGAACTGGGGCCTCAAGCCCAACATCTCCAACGTCACCAACCTGATGCCCGGCCAGTTCTACGAGCGCGCGGCGATCCCCACCGGCCAGCAGATCGTGGCCGGCGCCATGACGGGCGAGCAGGCAGGCGAGCTCGCCGCCAACACCGCAAAGGAGTGGCGCGACTTCAACCCCGACATGGTCGAGAACTACAGGAAGTGGGTGAAGGACCTCTCCGCCAGCTGATGCTGCTGATGCCCTGCACGCGCCACGCTCCCCCTCGCCCCCACGCATGTGGGGGTGAGGGGGTCTCTCCGCGAGTCCTGAACGTCGTGGATCACTTGCAGACAGCGCAACTGCGGATGCACCCCCTCACCCTGCCCTCTACCCCGGCGGGGGAGAGGAATGGTGCGATCGTATCATGACCCCCACATCCCGGCTGACACCCTATCTCTACGTCCTGCCGCTCGTGGCGCTGCTGGGCTTCGTGTTCGGCTATCCGCTGGTCCGCATCTTCGAGTTCAGCTTCAAGATGGTGCGAGGCATCGACGGGCCGTGGATCGGGCTTCGCAACTACGAGCTCATCCTCTCGCATCCGCTGTTCTGGGAATCCGTCCTGCACAACCTGCAGCTCCTGCTCGCCATTCCGGTCATGGTGGGGGTGTCGCTCATCATCTCCGTCCTGTTGTTCGAGCGCGTGGCGGGCTGGAAGATCTACCGCATCATCGTCTTCGTGCCCTTCATCCTGGCGGTCCCCATCATCGCGGTGGTGATGAAGCGCATGTTCCAGTTCTCAGGCCCGGTCAACGAGGTGCTGCGCTGGCTCAGCCTCGACTTCATGGCGCTGGACTGGATCGGCTCCTCCGACGTGGCGCTGTGGACGGTGATGATCCTCATCATCTGGCGGGAGTCGGCGCTGGGCATCATCCTGTTCCTGGCGCGGCTCCTCAGCCTCGATGAGTCCATCATCGAAGCGGCCAAGATCGAGGGCGCCAACTGGTGGCAGCGGCTGTGGCACATCATCCTGCCGCAGATGCGCGGCGTCATCGAGTTCTTCGTGGTGATCAGCGTCATCACCATGCTCGCTGCCGTCTTCGCCTATGTCTATGTCATGGGCGGCGGGCGCGGCGGCCCCGGCACCTCAACCGAGGTCGTGGAGCTCTACATCTTCAACGCCCTGATCCGCTCCAGCCTGCCGGGCATCGCCTCGGCGGCCTCGGTCCTGCTGTTCCTCGTCACCGGCGTCCTGATCTTCCTGCTCTTCAGGGTCCGCCGCCGCGCGGAGGAGGCCTGATGAACGCCGGCAACATCCTGCGCCACATTGTGCTGCTCTTCGCCTGTTTCCTGGCGCTGGTGCCAACACTCTACATGATTGTGACGGCGCTCAAGTCGGACGAGGAATACGCCATCGACAAGCTCGGCCTGCCGGACCAGCTGGTGATCGAGAACTTCCGCGCCGTGCTGGTGGACAGTCCCTTCCTGTTCTGGATGCTGAACAGCGCCATCCTGGTCGCCGGGGCGGTGCTACTGTCCACCGCGGTCTCGGTGCTGGCCGCCTATGCCATCGCCACCATGCCCTTCAAGGGGCGCAGCACGCTGCTGGCCCTCAGCACCTCGCTGATGGCGGTGCCGCCGGTGGTGATGATCGTGCCGCTCTTCGTGCTCTACACCAGGCTCGATCTCGTCAGCACCTATCACGGCGCGATCCTGATCTATGCCGGGCTCATCACGCCATTCTCGGTCTATCTCCTCACCACCTTCTTCCGCACCGTGCCGCGCGAACTCTTCGAGGCGGCCTACATCGACGGGGCGGGCTCCTTCACCGTCCTCATGCGCGTGGTGCTGCCACTGTCCGCGCCCGCCCTGGTGACGCTCGTCGTCGTCAACGCGCTTTATGTGTGGAACGATCTCCTGATCGCCATCATCTTCCTGCAGGAGGACGCCAAGCGCACGCTGATGGCGGGGATCAGCGTGTTCCAGGGCCGCTATAACAACCAGGTGCCGCTCACCATGGCGGGCATGGTGATTGCCAGCGCGCCGATGTTCATCCTCTATGTGGTGTTCCAGAAGCAGTTCATCCGCGGCCTCATGGCGGGCGCCATCAAGTGAGCTTGGCGATCGGGAACGAGGTGCTTTCCGCCACCGTCAACGCGCGGGCAGGCGGCACCATCACGCAGCTGCGCCACAGGCCGAGCGGCCTGTCGGTGCTGGGCCAGGTGCCGTGGACCGCCATCGAAGACCCGCTGCCCGCCCCCGCCCGCAACGAGCCCGAATGGCTGACGCGCTATACCGGCGGCTGGCCCCTGCTCTTCCCCAATGCGGGCGATGCCTGCACGGTGGACGGGGTATTCCACGGCTTCCACGGCGAGGCTTCGATAAGCCAGTGGGATGTTACCTCAACGGGCCCCGCCACGCTCGTGCTGGCACGCCGCTTCACCGCCGTCCCGGCCTTCATGCAGCGGGAAATCAGCCTCGCGGGAGACACGCTCACGATCCGCGAAACGCTCAAGCATCACGGCGAAAAGGCCATCAGCGTCATGTGGGGTCACCACCCCACCTTCGGCAGCGACCTCCTCGACGGCCCCTTCGAGATCACCAGCGGAGCGGCGGAGATGACAACCGAGCCTGCCTTTGCGCCCCCGGCCTCAGCCGACCTCCTCCGCCCATCAGCACCGCTCGCCTCGCTCGCCTATCTCCAGCGCTTCGAGCAGCCCTGGGCCGCCATCCGCCGCTGCGATGATGCGATCGCCGTGCTCCTCACATGGGACGGCGCACGCTTTCCCTGCGCCTGGCTCTGGCATGAGCTCGAGGCGACGGCGGATGCGCCGTGGTCGGGCCGCACGCGGCTCGTCGCCATCGAGCCCAACACCACGCCCTGCTGCCTGGGGCTGGCAGAAGCGATGGCGCGCGGCGCACCGCTTCTGCGCCTGGCGCCCGGCGAACAGGTCACAGCCCACATCCACCTCCACGTCTTCCGGCCCGCGGGCCCCATCACCACACCTCAAACAGCGAGACCATCATGAGCATCGATGCCGTCGACTTCTTCTATCTCTCCATGCCCAAGGTCGAGGACATCGGCGACGGCAGCCAGGACGCGCTCGTCGTCCGCGTCAGCGCTGATGGCCACCAGGGCTGGGGCGAGTGCGAGGCCTCGCCGCTCGTCTCCATTGCCGCCTTCGTAACACCCATGTCGCACGGCGCCTGCAAGCCGGTGCGTGACGTGGTGCTGGGCCGCAAGATCGACAGCCCTGCCGACATCGCCGCCATGAGTGCCGCCGTCGAGATGGAGTGCATGGACCTCCTCCAGGCCGCCCACACCTTCTCCGGAATCGAGATGGCGCTGTGGGACCTGCTCGGCCGCAAGCGCGCCGCACCCGTCCATGAGCTCCTCGGCTACCGCAAGGCCTACCCCAAGCTCCCCTATGCCTCGCAGCTCTTCGGCGACACGCCGCAGGAAACGCTCGCCGGCTGCCGCCGGGCCGCGGATGCCGGCTACCGCGCGGTGAAATGCGGCTGGGGCCCCTTCGGCCGCGGTTCGCTGAACGACGACCGCGACCATCTCCACGCCGCGCGTGAGGGCATCGGCAGGGAAGGCACACTGCTGATCGACGCGGGCCAGATCTTCCGTGAGGACGTGGAGGCCGCCGCCCTGCGCATCCCGCTTCTGGAGGAGGTGAACACCGTGTGGTTCGAGGAACCCTTCCTCGGCGGCGCCTATGCCGCCTATGCGGGCCTCGCGGCAAAGGGCGGCAAGGTGAAGCTCGCAGGCGGCGAAGCCTCCCACAACTTCCACATGGCCCAGCAGCTGATCGACTACGGAAAGGTCGGCTTCGTGCAGATCGACTGCGGCCGCATCGGCGGCATCGGCCCGGCCAAGCGCGCGGCGGATTATGCAGCCGCGCGTGGCGTCACCTACGTGAACCACACCTTCACCTCGCACCTGGCACTCTGCGCCTCGCTGCAGCCCTATGCGGGTCTCGAGTCCCACCGCATCTGCGAATACCCCTTCGCGCCCAAGTCCGTCGCCTGGGACATGAGCGAGACGCATCTGACACCGGACGCCAACGGCGAAGTGAACGTCCCCGCCGCCCC
>CAIYXE010000190.1 GCA_903930095.1 uncultured Hyphomicrobiales bacterium | reverse complement strand
TGACAACCTTGGCTTCCCGGAGGCTGTAGAAGATCTCGCCATTCAGCAATTCGTCCCTGAGCTTGCCGTTGAAGGACTCGCAGTAGCCATTCTCTCAGGGTGATACTGGCTCGATGTACAAGCTCTTCGTGCCAAGCCCTGACAGCCATTGGCGCAGGACGTTGGCAACCATTTCCGGGCCGT
The DNA here is from genome assembly GCA_903930095.1 of uncultured Hyphomicrobiales bacterium. Taxonomy (GTDB): domain Bacteria; phylum Pseudomonadota; class Alphaproteobacteria; order Rhizobiales; family Aestuariivirgaceae; genus Aestuariivirga. Next base: position 1,383 of record CAIYXE010000190.1, on the reverse strand, counting down.
TGTCTGATCTGATGAAGGCCGGAACTCCCTCAAACAACATGGCGTCGGCCAGCGTCTCAATGACACCGATGGCGTTGATCCGGCGAGCCACCCTGATCGCCAGGCACTTGCGGGTGAACTCATCGATCAGGGTCATCAGCCGGATACGGCGGCCATCATGGGTCGCGGCCTCAACAAAGTCGAAGCTCCAGACATGGTTTGGATGTTCCGGCCTGAGCCGGATGCATGACCCGTCATTAAGCCAAAGACGCGATCGTTTCGGCTGCTTTTGCGGTACTCTCAGCCCCTCACGGCGCCAGATGCGCTGAACCCGGTCCTTGCCCACGGCCATGCCACTGTCGTTGAGCATGGCCGTCACCCGGCGGTAGCCGTAGCGGCCATAGTTCGATGCAATCAGAACAATGTTCCGGGTCAGTTCATCCTCGTCGGGTTTCAGCGTTGGAACATATCTCTGCGTCCCACGTGGTTGCCCGACAATCCGGCAGGCTGTGCGCTCGCTCAGGTGATATTTATCCTGCGCTGCATCAACAGCCTGCCGGCGTCGCTCGGGGCTTACAAGTTTCCCTCCGCAATGTCCTTCAGAACCTGCTTCTCGAGCGACAGGTCAGCCACCAGCTTCTTCAGGCGGCCGTTCTCAAGCTCAAGTTGCTTCAGCTTCCGGGCCTGCTCGACGTTCAGACCACCGTATTCCTTTCGGTACCGGTAGTAGCTCTGCTCGGTCAGACCCGCTTCCTTGCAGGCTGCGGCAATGCTCTTGCCCTGACTTTGCAGGACCTCCACTTGCCGCAGCTTCGTGACAATCTGCTCGGCTCCCAACCTCTTCTTCGGCATAGGCTTTCTCCTTTCCAGGCTATCTTCTCTCAGTTCGCCTGGTTCAGAAAATGCCGGTCAGGTCATGGCCAAGGCGATGCAGCCGTTTCCATTAACATGGAAAGATCAGAAAGCCTCTTCATCATGGGAGAAAATCAAAGTGAATTCGGACCACTAGTACTCCTCACATCAACAACAGAGGCGATTATATACTCGCTTTCGAAGTCGACTGCGTAGCGGAGTTAGTGAGATCTCTACCACTATCAACACGCCCCGCAGGATTTCGAATATCATCACCTTCGAGTGCGACAGGCTTGTGCAACGAAAACTGTTCGCCGCTCAAGATGTAGTTGTCAGCGTGCATCCGCGCTATCGGCTGGTACTCTTCGGGATTGACATAATGGACATTCTTGTCCAGGCAAGACCGACGTACATGCATGCTTAGAACTTCACCTAGAATGATAGCACGTCGCGGATAATCTATAATCCGCTCCACGCGGCACTCCATCGTGCAAGGAGATTCGAGCGCAAGTGGAACATTGACTTATGACCCAAACACTGAAGTCAGTCCGG
>CAIYXE010000189.1 GCA_903930095.1 uncultured Hyphomicrobiales bacterium | reverse complement strand
GGCGCTTGCTCGCCGGGCTCGAGAAGCCGGATCAGGGCTCCATCATGCTCAAGGGCGAGGCCCGCCCCGCAAGCCTCATCGAAGCCATGTCGCGCGGCCTCGCCTATGTTCCGGATGACCGCAAGACGCAGGGCCTCTTCCTCGACCGCAGCATCACCGACAATGTCTGCTCGGCCGATCTCGATGCAGCAAGTCGGTATGGCTTCATCAGTGCGGCGAAGGCGGATGCGCTGGGTGCCGAGGTGATCGCTCGGCACGGTGTGAAGGCAACCGGCCCCGGCCAACTCGCAGGCGCACTCTCTGGCGGCAACCAGCAGAAGGTGCTGCTCGGAAAGATGATGCGGCGCCAGCCTTCGGTGCTCGTCGTCGACGAGCCTACCAAGGGCGTCGACATCAGCGCCAAGGGTGACATCCACGATTCCCTCATCGCGCTCGCCATGTCGGGGGCAGCCGTCCTCGTCGTGTCGTCCGACCTTCCGGAAATCCTGGAACTGGCAGACCGCATCCTCGTGCTGCATCGCGGCCATCTCGCAGCGGTGCTCGAAGCTGAAACCGCCAGCGAGGAGATCGTGATGGGACTCGCATCTGGACTGCAACACGCAAACTCGCACCACTAGGCATCCCGCTCCGGAAGATGGTTCATGGCTGATAGCTCCACCGCGCAACAGGTCAAAGCCCCGCCCCTAAAGGAGGGTTTCGTCCTGCGCGAACTCGCCCTGCTCGGCATGATCATGCTGCTCATCGTGGTGATGAGCTTTGCCTCGCCCTATTTCCTCAGCAAGGCGAATTTCGAGGCGGTGGTCGTCGGCATGGTGCCAACCGCCATCATCGTGGTCGGCATGACCATCCTGCTGGTGGCGGGCTCCTTCGATCTCTCGGTTGGTTCGGTCCTGGCCCTCAGCAGTACCGTGGTGGCGATCCTCCTGCTCGCGGGCGTTCCCATTCCGCTCGCCATACTGGGCGCTGCACTCGTGGGTGCGGCCATCGGCCTGCTCAACGGCGTTATCGTCTGCGGCCTCGGCGTCAACCCGCTCATTGCCACGCTCGGCACCATGCTCATGGCGCGCGGCGTCGCCCTCGTCTTCACCGAGGGCTTCTCGCTCACCAACCTGCCGCCCGCCTTTAGCATCTTCGGCCAGACACGCGTGCTCGGCCTGCCCGTCATGGTCTGGGTCATGCTCGTCATCCTCATCGTGGGTGACATCGCATTGCGGAAGACACGTTTCCTCCGCCAGGCCTATTTCATCGGATCGAATGAGAAGTCGGCAGCATTGTCGGGCATCGCCGTCAATAAGGTCCGCATCGTCTGCTTCATCATCTCCGGCCTGCTCGCCGCACTTGCCGGCGTCATGCTCGCCTCCCGCCTCATGAGCGGCACGCCCACGGCGGGCAATGCCCTCGAGCTACAGGTGCTTGCCGCCGCCGTCATCGGCGGCGCCAGCCTGCGTGGCGGCGAGGGAACCATATTCGGCGCCACGCTGGGCGTCATCTTCGTGGCACTGATCTCCAACGCAATGACCATGCTCGCCATCTCAATCTACTGGCAAATGATCGTGACGGGCCTCGTGCTGGTGCTTGCCGTGGCGATCGACATGCTGACGCGCCGGATGAAGTGAACAACAACAATGGGAGACGACAAAATGGAAAAGCTCGAAGTCAAGCGGCGCCACATGCTGGGCATGCTCGCCACCGCAGGCATGGGGGGCGCACTGCCTTCCCTCATCGGATCCGCCAATGCGGCGGCAGCGGACGAGGAATATGTGTTCCTCTCCGTCGTGACGCAGGTGCCCTTCTGGGCCGACCATCGCGCCGGGCTGGATGCGGCCTCCGCCGATCTCGGCGTCAAGACCACCTTCACCGGCCCCCTCGATTTCGACACCGCCGGACAGGCCCGCCAGCTCGATGAGCTCATCGCCCGCAACCCTGCCGGCATCCTGATCTTCCCCGGCGATGCCGGAGCACTCGCACCCGGAATCGACCGCGCGGTCGAGGCGGGCATCCCGGTCGCCTGCCTCACGGGCGACGTTCCCAATTCGAAGCGCTCCGTCTATCTGGGCATCGCCAACTTCGATGCCGGCCGGGTGGGCGGAGAGATGCTGGCCCAGGCCATCGGCGGCAAGGGCAAGGTGCTTCTCGGAACATTCCCCGCCCCGTCGGTACTCGAGCGCGTCGAGGGCTACAAGGCCATCTTCAAGGAGAAGTATCCTGAAATCGAGGTCGTCGACGTCGTCAACGACAAAGCCGATCCCTCATATGCCCCCACCGCCTATGCCCAGGCGCTGCAGGCCCATCCGGATGTCGTCGGCATCGGCGGAACAGACGGCGACAGCGGCAAGGGCGCCGCACTTGCCGTGATGGAACAGGGCAAGAAGGGCGCGGTCAAGATCATCGCCATGGATCGCAACACCGACATGCTGCCCTACATCGCCGACGGTACGATCGACGGCGCCGTGGCCCAGAAGAGCTGGATCGAGAGCTACCTCGCCGTCCACATGCTGCACTGGCTGCGCAACAACAAGATCAAGATCGTGGCAGACCCCGCCAAGGCAGGCATCAACCCGCTGCCCGAGATCGTCTCCACGGGTGTGATGCGCGTGACGAAGGACAACGTCTCGGCCTTCATGCCATCCTGACGCACAAGTGGGGCGGGGCGTCTTCATGGCCCCCGCCTCACCTTCTCGGATATCATCATGCGCATTCTCGTTACTGGCGACTCCGGCCACCTGGGGCAGAAGCTGTCGATGCATCTCGTGTCAGCAGGACATCAGGTGACGGGCCTCGACCTCCAGGCTCGAGCGAACAGTCCCTTCCCGGTCTTTACCGCCGACCTTTCCCGTTACAGCGAGGCATGGACAGCCGCATTTGCCGGTCAGGACGCCATCATCCACCTTGCCGCTGACCGCGCACCGGAGGCGAACTGGGCCAGCGTCATTCCCAACAATATCGATGCGGTGCTCAACCTGTTCGAGGCTGCTCGAAGCCACAAGGTGCCGCGTATCGTGTTCGCAAGCTCCAACTGGGTTCTGGGCGGCCACCGCTTCTCGGAAGGGCCACTCGGGGCGGACACGACACCGCACCCCGTCAACGCCTACGGAATGTCGAAGCTCATGGGTGAGCGGATCGGCGCCCACTACGCCGCGCTCCACGGCATGACGGTCATCGCCACGCGCATCGGCTGGACGCAATGGACACATGGCAACCAGCCCGGCCCGCACATGGCCATGGGCCGTTGGGGCCAGCTCATGTGGCTTAGCGACAGGGACTTCCTCTCTGGCATGACGGCCGCAGCCACCACACCCGCCACGGGCTTCGTCGTAGTGAACCTCATGTCCAACAATCCGGGCATGCGGTGGTCGCTGGAGGAAACCCGCAGGGCGCTGGGCTTCACTCCGCAGGACGGCGCGCCGGCAACGCTTCCGCTGCCCGTGCGCCTCAAAGAATTCGGCGCATGGCTGTCACAAACCGGCATTCCAAGACTTATGAAAAGAATGACCGGCCCCGACTGGTAAGAGAAACTAGCTGGCGCTGACCCGAAGAAATAGCAAACGCCTGAAGTCGGCACCATTACCGCCAAGAGCCGGAATCCGGCGGCATGACAGAACAGACCGTTACCGTCACCGTACCATTTACCATCCGCAAACGCGGCGGACGGAAGCTCGTCGTCACACCGGGCGGAGTGGAGGCTGTACTGGCACCGAGGGCTCGGGTCGACAGCGCCCTGCTGAAGGCCCTCGCGCGCGGCTTCCGCTGGCAAAAGATGCTGCGTGAGGGCGACTACCAGACCCTCGAGGAGATCGCTGATGTGAAAAACATCAACCCGTCTTATGTCAGCCGCCTACTGCGCATGACGCTGCTGGCGCCGGAGATCGTGGAGGCGATACTGGCTGGAAATCACCCTGCTGGATTGACCAGAGCAAAGGTGATGCAGCCGTTTCCGATGGAGTGGAGCCGCCATCGAATTAATTTCCATTGACTGCACAACACGCACTACTTCAGCTAAGCCATTATGGAGGGCATTCTCAGTCGAACGGAACT
>CAIYXE010000188.1 GCA_903930095.1 uncultured Hyphomicrobiales bacterium | reverse complement strand
CGCGCTTGCTCTGGAACCCAAATTCATCATGCTGGATGAGCCGACTTCGGCGCTCGACATGTCCGTTCAGGCCCAGATCGTCGACCTGCTGCGCGAGTTGCAACAGAAGCATAACCTCGCCTATCTCTTCATCAGCCATGACCTGAAAGTGGTGCGGGCGCTCGCCAACGAGGTGATCGTGATGCGCAATGGCCAGACCGTAGAAAGCGGGCCTACCGCCGAGGTCTTCTCAAACCCCAAGACCGACTATACAAAGGCGCTGATCGCGGCCGCACTGAACCTGAAGGCCGCGCCGGAAGGTGTGGTGAATCAGTAATGGCATTCCTTTTCATTCTGCCAACATGGCCGGTCGATGTCTGGACCGCCGCCATGAGGAAAGTGGCACCCGGCCTCGATGTGCGCGTCTGGCCGGACGGCATGGGCAATGTGGCCGACATCGAGTATTGCGCCGCCTGGCTTCCGCCCCCCGGCGTGGTGAAGAGCCTGCCCAATCTCAAGGTCATCATGTCGCTTGGTGCGGGCGTTGACGCGATCCTGAAAGACCCGACGCTGCCGGACAACATCCCGATCGTGCGCGTCAACGAGCCCGACCTGACCGGCCGCATGACGGAATACATTGTGCTGCATGTGCTGATGCACCACCGCCAGCAGCGCCGCATCGACGAGAACCAGAAGAAGAAAGTGTGGGACTCCTTCCCCACCCATGCCGCAAAGGACCTGAGCGTCGGCATCATGGGGCTGGGGGTCATGGGTGCTGATTCCGCCGTCAAGCTGCGCGACATCGGCTTCCGCGTTGCGGGCTGGAGCCGCAGCCGCAAGCATATTCCGGGCGTTGAGAGTTTCGCGGGCGCTGCGGAGTTCGACGCCTTCCTGGCGCGCACCGACGTGCTGGTCTCGCTGCTGCCCGCCACGCCGGACACCGACGGAATCATCAACCGGGACACGATCCGCAAGCTGTCACGCAAGGGCCCCTTCGGGGCGCCCTTCATCATCAATGCCGGCCGCGGCCGCCAGCAGGTGGCGGATGACATTCTCGCGGCCCTCGATGCGGGCGAGCTTCATGGCGCAACACTTGACGTGTTCGTGCCTGAGCCGTTGCCGGAGGACAGCGCGCTGTGGTCTCACCCCAAGGTGACAGTGACACCGCATTGCGCCGCCGACAGCGACCCGGAAACGATCTGCGCCTATGTGGCCAGCAACATCGCCAGGCACCGGCGCGGGGAAACACTCGAAAACCTGGTGGACCGCACGCGGGGTTATTGACCCGGCCCTCGCCGGGATCATGCTCAAGGAATTGATTTTGCGCGCGTTCCGTTGCGATCAACGCCACACTCGCACCGTCATGCCAGCGAAAGCTGGCATCCCGCTTTCGGTGCAGCACATGCTGACACAAAGCGGGACCCCAGCTTTCGCTGGGGTGACGGCAAGGTTGGAGCGCAAATCGTCCAGAGACTCAACTGACCGCCGCTCTAAATCAGCAGGCGGCGGATGCTCGTGATCTCGCCGTAGCGCTGCGCGATGCGGTCAACTGCGTGCTTCAGCGGCTCTGCGACCACCATCATGTGATGGCCGTTGGCATGGAGCAGCGTTTCGGCATCCGTCATGATGCCGACGTGGCCTTTCCAGAAGACAAGGTCGCCGCGCCTGAGGAGGTCCAGATCCTTCGCCGCCAGCCTTTCGCCGAGGCTTGCCTCCTGCATGTCGGTATCGCGCAGGGCTCGCCAGCCGCAAGCCTCGAGTGCGAGTTGCACGAGGCCAGAGCAGTCAAGTCCGTGAACCGACTTGCCGCCCCAGAGATAGGGCACGTGGCGGAACATTTCAGCGACGCTCACAAAATCGCGCTCGAAGGCGCCGGAGGGCTTGAGATGCGCTGTGAACACGAAGCGGCCATCGGCGATCTGCGAGAAGGCGCCGCTCTCGCCCGTCACACCCAGTTGTGCATTGAGCGTGAGAGGAATGGCGGGCTGGGACTTGAGGTTCGGCTGGGGGTAGATGAAGGTCGCCGGAACGGCAACCCGGTGCGTCGGCGTCACGATCCTTGCGGACAGCGCATTGCCGTTGACATAGCCCACATAGCCATCGGCCGCGAGTTGCACCCAGGCCCAGCCCTCCTTCTCGTCGAACAGCCTCACCGTCTCGCCCATCAGGGCCTGGGTCACCTGCATCGCGTCAAAGCGCGGCGCGGAATGGAGAGAGACGTGGGGTTCGGCCAGTTGCATCAGGCGCGGCTGAACGAAGCGTTGCGCCTCCACCTTGCCGATGAGCGATGCATCGGCGATGTCCGGGCGGCAGGCGTTAAGCCTCGGGTCAAGCTTGGTCATGGGCCATCAACTAAAGCTTCGCGGAGAACTTGCCAATCGTGTCAGCGAGCCGTTCGAGATAAAGCGCACCCTTGACGGTGCGCTGGATCAGCACGTTGCGGCGGTCCTTCTCGTCGCGGCGGCGGCTGACGAGTTCCAGCTTGCCCATGGTATCCATCGCCCGCGTGATCACCGGCTTGGTGACGCCCAGCTTCTTTGCGAGGTCGCGCACCGTGTGCGGAGGGGCTTCGAGATAGATGATGAGCAGGATGCTCATCTGGCGGACGGAGAGATCTGGTTCATCGTCCTGCACCATCGCAAGGGCGACGTTCTGCCAGAGGGTCAGGGCCTGGGCGGTGGTCAACGCAACGGACATGGGAGGCTTCATCAACCGGCTGGTTGTTTCGGGTCCGTATCATTCTGGCGGCAGGCGCGCCGCGATGCAAGATCATGCTCAAACTTTTGATCTTGCGCGCGTTCTCTTCGACCAGATGACTCCACCTGTTCGGAACGCGGATGTTGCCAAGGCGGCGCACATCCCTCTCGGCAGCTGTCCGGGCGGTGTCAGGCAGCGTGCAGTGGGTTCAGCTAACCATGGCCAGGCGCTGCGAGTGGTACTGCTCGAAGCTGGCCTGGATCAACGACGCCAGTGCGCTCGAACATACGATCGTGCAGGCCGTTTCAAGGTTGCAGCGCTGCACCTTGCGCTGGCGCTTCTCATCGTAGCGCCGCAGCTGCTTGTCGACGTGCATGGGGTAGACTTCGACAAGGCAGACTTCACCTGACCGTTCAAACTCGAAGGTACCAACGCAGCCATCAAGCATGCGCCCGACCAAACCTGCTTCCTCGAATGCCTCGCGCGCGGCCACTTCTTCCGGAGTCAATCCCTTGATGGGATTTCCCTTCGGAATGATCCAGCGTCCGCTGCCGCGGCTGGTTACGAGGTACACCTCAAGCGAACCATCGGCCGCGACGTGCAGGGGAAGTGCGGCGATCTGGCGAAGTAAACGACTCATTGGGTTATCGAAACGTGATTCGATTGTCATTGTCTATAAGAGATGCAAGAGATGGTTGCGGCGGATTGTCCGGTTCAGTATCGTAAAAACGACTGGGAGGCGTATTTTGCCGGGGCAGGAGCTTGTTTGTCATGGATGAGAAGACCACTGGTCAAGCTGCGGCAGGCAGACCTTCAGCCATGACGGCCGCGACTGATCCCGCGCCACCGCGCGAGGTCGAGGTAAAGTTCCGTGCAGCCGTGGCGCAGCTAAAGGCCGTGCGGACATCGCCGCTGCTCGGCGAGGCCAAGGCCAGTCCGGCGCGGGAGCTGATCACCACCTATTTCGACACAGCCGACAAGGACTTGCGGCGTAACGGCCTTATGCTTCGTGTCCGCCGGAAGGGCAGAGCCATTCCCGTCCTGAGCATCAAATGGCAGACCCCTTCGGAAGAGGGCCTGTTCGCCCGCGGCGAGATGGAAGTCCGCTGCCCGGACGGCCTGCCCGCGATCGAGAGATTCGATCCCGCAACACAGGAGCGCCTGGCAGCGGCGCTGAAGGGAAAGCCGCTCGAACCAGTCTTCGAGACGCGCTGCCGGCGCGCCATAACGGTGTTTCGCTACGGTCATTCGGAAATCGAGCTTGCGGTGGACGATGGCGCGATCACGGCGGGTGATGCGCGGCTGCCGCTCTGCGAAATCGAACTCGAGCTGAAGAGCGGCAACAGCATCGACCTTCTGAAATGCGCGTCCGAACTGGCCCGCGGCTGTGAACTCACACTCGAGTTCGAAGCAAAGTCTGACAGGGGCTACCGCCTGGCGGAGGCCGCGCAACCCAAGGCGCAGAAGGCCACGGCCCTCGCCTTGCCGGATGCCATCACATTCGATGATCTTCTCGCGGCGGTGATCACCAACACGCTCAACCACTTCGTTTCGAACTGGGCCTCGCTGCGGGACAGCGATGCTCCGGAAGCAGTCCACCAGTTGCGCGTATCCTTGCGCCGGATGCGGAGTGCGCTCGGCATTTTCCGGCGGGTCATCGCCTTGCCGGAACTCGAGGACATCCGTTCCGAGGCGCGGCGCATCGCCTCTGCCCTGGGCCCGGCCCGCGAATGCGATGCCTTCCGCCAGAACGCGCTGTCGGGGCCGATGTCTGGCCAAACAGAGCAGATCAGGGGCGCGCTGCCTTTGCTGGAGGCGGTGGCGAAGCGCCGCCAGGAGAGCTATGCCGAAGCGAGGCGGGTGATCGACGATCCGGCGGCCAGTCTCTTCGTGCTGAGGGTTCAGGGCTTCGTTTTCACGCGCGCCTGGCGCACGGCACTGGCGCCGCAGGATCTCGGGCTTTTGACAACGCCCGGGAAGATCTACGCCGCCACCGTTCTCGACCGGCTTCTCAAGCGGGCGCTGAAGCGGGGCAAGCACATGCCGGACATGCCAGATGAGGAGCGCCACGAAGTCCGCATCGCATTGAAAAACCTTCGTTATGCATCGGAGTTCTTTGGCGGTCTGTTTGCCGATGGCAAAGGCCTGCGCAACTATCTGGGGCTTGTGGCTGACCTTCAGGAAGACCTTGGCGCCCACAATGACGCGGCAACTGCCAAGAGTTTCATTGAAGGCCTCCAACTGCCGCCTGAAGCCGGGACGCATTTTGCAACGGGATATCTGCTCGGCTGGTACCGCCATGCAACCATGGTGGCTGACGGCCACCTCGCCAAGAAATGGAAGGCCTTCAAGCGGGCCGACATCTTCTGGGAGTGAGGGCAGAGATCAAGCGTGCAAGAGAATCCCTGAAGACAATTGTCACAATATAGCGCCATGAGGGTTGTGGCCGCGGCTGATCGTGGCCAGTGAATGACGGGGAAATTGCACATGAACGAGAAGGCGAGCCTGATCGACGCTCTCGAAGCCGAATACAGCCGTCAGGACATGCTCGACACGCTTGACGAGGAACTG
>CAIYXE010000187.1 GCA_903930095.1 uncultured Hyphomicrobiales bacterium | reverse complement strand
CGTGGTGAGTGCCTGGTGGGTGCAGTCGAGCGGGATGAGCGTGATGGGGATGCCGGAGTCGAAGACGAGGCGTGCCGCATGCGGGTCCACATAGATGTTGAACTCGGCAGCAGGCGTCACGTTACCCTGTTCGAAATAGCCACCACCCATCGCCACGATCTGCTTGATGCGGCCCGCAATGCGGGGCTCCCGGACCAGTGCCAGGCCGATGTTGGTGAGAGGACCCAGCGTGCAGAGCGTGACCGTTCCGGCAGGCCTGGACATCAGTGTTTCAACGATGAAGTCGACCGCATGCTGGCTCTGCAGCGGCATCTGCGGGTCGGGCAGCACGGGTCCGTCGAGGCCGGTCTTGCGGTGGACTTCTTCCGCCGTCACCAGCGGGCGGAACATGGGGCGGATGGCGCCGGAATAGACCTTGAGGTCAGGCCGCCCTGCCAGCTCGCAGATCTTGCGCGCATTCAGCTGCGTGAGGGCGAGTGGCACGTTGCCGGCGACAGCCGTGATGCCCAGCACCTCGAACTCAGGCGAGCCGAGAGCAAGCAGGATGGCCACGGCATCGTCCTGGCCGGGGTCGGTATCGATGATGATGGGGAGTGGCTTGGTCATGGTGTGTCCCTGGGGTTTGATGCGGGCGGCCAAGTGGCTGAGCGCCTGCGGATAGATCCTGTGTTCCTGGGCCAGAACGCGCTGGCTGAGCGTGTCTGCAGTGTCGCCTGCCAGCACTGGCACTTCCGCCTGCAGCAGCACGGGTCCGCCGTCGAGTTCGGGGGTCACCAGATGCACGCTGCAGCCATGGACGCTGGCGCCATCGGCCAGTGCGCGTTCATGCGTGTGCAGTCCCTTGTAGGCAGGGAGCAGGGAGGGGTGGATGTTGATCATCCGGCCTTCCCAGCCCGCGATGAAACCTGCCGTCAGCACGCGCATGAAGCCTGCCAGCGCGATGATCTCCACATTCATGGAGCGGAGATAGGAATCCAGCGCCGTCTCGAAGGCGTCCCGCGTGGCATAGGCCTTGTGGTCGATCACCTTGGCGGGGATGCCATTGGCCGCCGCAAAGCCGAGCCCCTTGGCATCGGCGCGGTTCGAGACCACACAAACGATCTCCGCCGGGTAGGCAGTATCGCGCGCTGCGTCGGCCAGCGCCATCATGTTGGAGCCGCGCCCCGAGATCAGGATGGCGGTGCGCGCTCTTGTCATTTCACCGAAAGCGCGCCGGAGAGGGCGACCTGTTCTTCCGCGCCCTTGCGCTTGCGGATGGCGCCCAGCGTCACCACCGTTTCGCCGGATTTCGTCAGCGAGGCCGCAACCTTCCTGGCATCCTTCGCCGCCACGACCACGATCATGCCGATGCCGCAGTTGAAGGTGCGCAGCATTTCGCGCTGGGCGACGCCACCCACGCCCTGCAGCCAGTCGAAGACCGGGGCATATGGCACGCGATCGAGGTCAATCTCCGCCACCGTCGCCTTGGGCAGCACGCGCGGAATGTTCTCGATGAAGCCGCCGCCGGTGATGTGAGCCAGCGCCTTCACCGCGCCCGTGGTCCTGATGGCTTTCAGCACCGGCTTCACATAGATGCGGGTGGGGGTGAGCAAGGCATCCGCCAGCTTCTTTTTCTTGTCGAAGGGCGCCTTGTCGGAATAGGCCACGCCACTCAGCTCCACCAGCTTGCGCACCAGCGAATAGCCGTTGGAGTGGGGGCCGGAGGAGGCAAGCCCCAGGATCACATCGCCTGCCTTCACGTCCTTGCGCGGCAGCAGCTGCTTGCGTTCGGCAGCACCCACGGCAAACCCTGCGAGGTCATAGTCGGGTCCGTGATACATGCCCGGCATTTCCGCGGTTTCGCCACCAATCAGCGCGCAGCCCGCCTGTTTGCAGCCGTCCGCGATGCCCGCGATCACTTGCGCTGCCGCCTTCACGTCCAGCTTGCCGGTGGCGTAATAGTCGAGGAAGAACAAGGGTTCCGCACCCTGCACGACGAGGTCGTTCACCGACATGGCGACGAGGTCGATCCCGACCTCATGGTGCCGTCCGGTTTCGATGGCAATGCGGAGCTTGGTGCCCACGCCATCATTGGCGGCGACCAGCACCGGGTCCTTGAAACCGCAGGCCTTGAGATCGAACAATCCGCCAAAACCGCCCAGCGCCGAATCAGCACCCTTCCGGCGGGTGGACTTCGCCAGCGGCTTGATCGCCTCCACCAGGGCGTTTCCGGCGGAGATGTTCACGCCGGCATCGGCATAGCTCATGCCGTTTCCTGCTGCTTGTTTCGCTTTGCTCATGCCGCTAGTTTGCCCCAATTCTCTGGTGGGAGGTGCCCGTCGCGGCGTCAATACCCCGAAGCGCTTTGCGAATAAAGTGCTCGAGGCGCTGCCGGGGAGGTGTGTGGACAGATTGGGACCGTCATATTGACCCTGTTTCGTATCCTGAGGAACCGCGCCGCGGCGGCGGTTCTCGCCGGGGCCCTCGCGGTTCTGGCGGGGCTTGGCCCTGCGGCAGCCGCGGGCCCGGTCGAGACCAACATCTTCGCGGTGCAGGGTGTCGATGTCGACGTGACCTCGACGGATGCCTCCGCCGCCAAGAACCAGGCGTTGATGGATGTTCAGGTCAAGGCCTTCTTCCAGCTGGTCGAGAGGCTGGGCACGCCGGAGCTCTCCGCTGAGCTTCAGGCGAAGCTCACGCCCCAGGACATCGCCCCCTATCTCCGCTCGCTGTCGATCGAGACGGAAACCTCCGCGCCGGGCCGCTACATCGGCCGATTCACGGTGCGTTTCCTGCCGCAGAAGATGCAGGAGCTGTTCTCGAACTACGGCATCCGCGTGCCCACCCAGCAGGCTGATCCGATCCTGGTGCTGCCGGTCCTGCGCGATCCGGGCGGCAACATGCTGTGGGAGGACAATCCCTGGCGCAGGGCATGGATCGACCTCAAGGGTGAGCAGGGCATCGTCCCGATTATCGTGCCGCTGGGCGATCTCGAGGATACGCAGTCACTCACCGCCGACGACGCACTGAGGGGCGATACCGTCCGCCTTGAGGCGATACGCAAGCGCTACGG